>JAQUUL010000042.1 GCA_028693895.1 Minisyncoccota bacterium | reverse complement strand
CAGTAATAGCTTTAGATGTAGATAAGCTGCCATTTGTAATATAAAGATCAGCTGAACCTTTAGCTGTAAATGTTACACCAAGTTCATTTTTAGCATATGTCTGAACTGGGTTTACAGTAACTGAAGTTGATAAAGGCTGTACTACCCATGTAGAATCAGGAGTAACATCATATGGGTTTCCATATTGATCAACACCTGAAATAGCAAATTTAGCTGCTTCACTTACATATATTCCATCAGGAACTGTAACATCAAATGATGCAAGAGCAGGTTCAGCATAAACTGTCTCTGTATATAATTCAGAAATATTACCAGCTGTAAGTGTTATTGCTCTAATACTAAATGTGCCCTCCTTAATGTTATTCAGTGTTACTTTGCCTTTTGCAACTGTAGGAGCATCAGCTCCACTAACTACTAATGTAAAGTCTCCAGCTGCTGGAGCTGCTGTAAGATCAAGTACATTTCCATACTGATCAAGAGCTTTAAATGCAAGAGTGTTATCTTCTGTTCCACTTGTTAATCTTCCATAAAGTCTGCTTTCCTCCCCTAAATCGATAGGTCCATAGAATATAAAATCTGATAAAATTTGATCTTCAACTACTGTGACAATTGTAGTTAATTCAAAATTTCTTGGTAAATATCTTACATGTATTGCTATCTGCTTACCTATATCGGATGGAGAGATTTGAATATTTATTGTATCGTCTAAAATAGAAAGAGTGCCTAATGATGTTTCTCCAATAATATTGTCTGCTCCAAAACTCATTTTTTCTCCATACTGATTCACAAGATGGATATTTGTATCCTGAAATCCACTTCTTGCAAAGATAATATTTGAATCAATTATAAGTCCAGTTGCTCTTTCACTTTCAATGGTAAGACCTATTGATTGTGTGTTGATATTTAGTATATAATTTCCGCCTTCAAACAATGTATCACTACTTAATATCAAAATCTTATTTTGTGATTCCCATTGTATATTAGCAATACTTACTTCTATCGAGTTTTTAAGTAAAGAGAATGAAGTCTGTGTAATATCTTGTGATTCAGCAAAAGTCACTTTTATAGTTTTGCTGCCCGTTACTTCAATTGCGAATCTTTCTTCATTGATGATATCACCTGTAACATTTACAACCATTTCTACTGTTCTGTCTGTTGCTGCAAAGTATGCTCTAAGTGTACATGCTCCAGTTGCTACAAGTGTGAATGTATCTGAAGTATTATCTACTGATATGATAGAAGAATTCGTTGTCATATAGTATATATTTACTGAATCAAGATCATAATTGACACCATATTGGTCTTTAGCTTTTAAATAATCTAGGAAGTTCTTGGTCAAAGCTGAAGATCTTGAAAGTGTTATGCTTGTCTGTTCAAAGTATACATTATGCATATACGGAGCAACAGATGATGCTGTTACAGTTGTGCTTCCCACTTCTCCCTGGCCTGTAAATATCTTAATTGTTGTTGATATTGACGATGCTGTACTGTCATATGTTGTAGTCAGATGCTTTTTCCCATTGTGAACAACAAAACTAAATGAGTTGTTTGTGGAAGTAATCATAAGTATATCTGCTGGCAACCCTGTTGCTGGATCATATACCAGTTGAACACTAATTCCAGAAGATGTTCTGCCAACTATGTTGATTGGTTTATAATAAGCTGTTTTATCAGCTAAAGAACCATTTGTCTCAATTTTCGCATATACATTTGATATAGGCTCAATCTGGTATGATGTAATATCTGTTGAATTAACAACTTGAATTGTGGTTGATTGTGTTGATAAAACATTTCCATTTGGGTCTTTCAATAAAAAAACTAAATCATAATATCCAATAACGTTTGGAGCATATATTCTAGTTGTCCCAGAAGCAATTGAAATAATACTGTTAGAAATAGTTAATTCAGAATCACCTAAAATTTCAATCCAATATTCTTCTATCAAGTTTACCAACTCACCTTTTTGGTCATAAATAATGAAATCATCTAAAGTTATGTCAAAATATGCTGTTTTTATAAGTGCATCTGGTAATACAACCTGCGATAATTGTGATGGAACACTATACTGGGCAACTAAAGTTATGTTCTCTGAGGGCATTACAGTAGGCATTTCTGGATTCCATCCTATAAATCTATATCCTTCTTTTTCAGGAGCTGATGGTGGTATAACTTGTGTTCCATAATCTTGTGTTATGCTTTCAACTTCTGTTCCCCCATTTGTGTTAAAAGTAATAGTATATTTATTTATACTGTACTGAGCAGTTATCGTTAAATCAGATTTAATATTTGTACATACCTTATCCCATCCTTCGAAGGTGTAGCCGATTCTTGACGGACTTGCTGGAGCAGTCGCATCTGTTCCATAATCCACGGTTTGAGTCGCATATACTGCTCCATCCCAATCCTTGAACGTGACAGTGTATGTGTTTATCTCAAAAACTGCCTCTACTGACAAATCTGCAGTTACGCTGGCATCAATTCTCGGATTTGATGTAGATTCATCGCTCCATTTTACGAAGTGATAACCTATACTAGGAACTGCTGTTACAGCTGTTCCGGAACTCATGTAATCCACTGACTGAGAAACTTCGCCTGTAAGTGTGCCGTTTTCTCCGGCTGTAT
>JAQUUL010000041.1 GCA_028693895.1 Minisyncoccota bacterium | reverse complement strand
TTATTGGCAACAGTCGTGCAGTCCGTCTTTCCTGCCGAAGGGGTCGCCGCCTTGGTGATATCGATGGTCTGTACTCCCGAAACCGTTGTGGTGACAGCGTTGCCCAGGTCTTTGACCTTGATATCATTGCTCTCTGAGATCGTTGCGACCACACCGCTAAGGTCGGTGCTCCCGGCCGAACAATTTGTCCAGGTGCTGCCTCCGTCCAGGGAATATTGCATTTGGGTCGTTGTGTTCATAAGCTGATTGGCATTTGCCCCGTCGAAGGAGAAGGTCGTTGCTGGCGTTGTTGCCGGTATTGCGGAATATGCTCCGATGCTGAGGCTCTGGTTATCGGAGGCCAGTGTCGTCATTCTTGCCTTGACGCGTACCAGATAAGTGCCGGGGGCCAGGCCGATGATGTCGCTGCCTGTTCCGCTGATCCAGTTGTCTGCGGTGGAAAGCTTATATTCCATGGCTGTTGTCACACCGGTCAGTTTGCCGTCACCATTGGCAAGGGTCGTGCAGTCTGTCTTGCCTGCCGAAGGGGTCATTGCCTTATCGATATTGATGGTGTACGTATAGGAATCTGCTGTTGTGCCGTCTCCAAGACGTTTGACCTTGAGGTCGTTCGTCTCTGTGATGCTTGCGATCACGCTGCTTAAGTCGGTGCTTCCATCTGAACAGGTTGTCCATGTGCCACCACCGTCCACAGAATACTGCATTTGGCTCGTTGTGTCCATAAGTTGATTGGCATTTGCCCCGTCAAAGGAGAAGGTCGTTGCCGGCGTTGCTGCCTTCCAAAAAGCATATACAGTCGTAACGGCTGTAAAAGTATGGCTGCCAATGGCTTCTACCTGTGTTCCCCCCGTGCTGCCGACAGCCCACTTGTGAAATGCCTGGCGGGCAGCAGGTGCGGTAAAACCGCATTCCGGAAGCGGAAAAGGAACACCTGCAGCCGCAGTTTCGGCTGTCATAGAGCCGCCACCGCCATTGCCGTCGTAAGTTACAGTGTATGTATCCATGGTCCCGAACTTTAAATAACCTTCGTTGCTGTAGCTGTCCACGACCTTGGCCGCGCTTTCACTGTTTCCTGCCAGAATTTTCGCTCCGACATAGTCGCTAATCACTATTGTACCATCGACAGCCTTCTTATCTCCTCCCGGAACAGCATCGGTCTTCGCCGTTACGGTACCTCCGGTAATAAACAGGGTAAAACTATTGGTAGAGATACCATAACTCTCGCTTCCGCCATCGCCTCCGGTGGCTGTCACCGTTCCACCCGAAACAAAGGAGTTTTCACCTGGAGCTTGTATGCCAAAACTAGAGAAGTCAGATCCGGGTCTGCCGCCAATGGCCAAGACCGTTGCGTTTCCTGTTACTGAAAGAATATTAAATACATAAATTCCTCGGCTGGTTCCCTGAGCAGTGCCGCCGGTGGCCGTAACCTTACCGCCTGAGATCGTAAGATTTCCCCATGATTCTATCCCATAGGATTGACTTCCGACCCCGTATGAAGTGCCGCCGCTGACTGTAATTTCTCCACCGGAGATCGTTATGTTCGCTGTGGAATCCCCATAACCCCCCCTTTTACTATAAATACCAAAACTATCTGCCGTCGTATCATTTGATGCGACGCGCAGCGTTCCGTTACCGGAGGTAGAGGATATGGTGAGATTACTAGCATCTACATATATGCCAACACTGTTTTGATTGGAATAGCCACTCATCCCGGGCGTAATGCTGTTCGCATTCATCAAATCAATTGTCAGATCACTCGACGTATATATACCAGCATCACATTCATTAATTGAGTAGAATCCGGTAATATTCGCACCATTGAGGGTAAGCGTGCTTGTGGACGGATCATAGCTTACACTTCCGGTGATTCCGGGACCCGTAATATTGGCGCGGTTCGCGCTGGTCACTTGAACGCCGCCAACCCGAAGACTGTAATCTGTTGGGCCTACTGCACCGGCGGTGAGAGTCGCCCCCGGCAGCATGGCCAGCACCATGCAAACCGTTAAAAGTATACTCGCTAATCTTTTTTTCATGCTTATCACTTCTCCTTTTTCAATGCGTGCCTGCTATTGGACGATGATGGTGTATTCGGCGATTTTTTCACCGTTATACCGTATTTCAACCACTTTTTTACCGGTGGTGGTAAAGGGGCGGCCCTGGGTCAGCTGCACCGTTTTGGAGGTGTAAAAGCTGACGCTGCCGCTGATGTCTTTTTCCGTTCCTCCGCTTTGGAGCACTGCCAGAACTCCTGTGGTGTCAAATCCTTCTCCCAGGGCATAGGTGGTTTTTTTGGGATAGGTCTTGACCTGTACCGTGGTCTTTGCGCCGTCGGAAGAGACTTCCCGGAAAAATACGATTTTCCCGTTGTCCGGGGCGGAGCCCTGGGAGGACTTGCCGATCACGGTGGTGTTGCCTCCGCCGGTGCTTCCTTCGGCAACCACAAGCAGCTTCTGGTTGTCGTAATCTCTGATGGTGCAGAAGGAGGAATAACGGTTGATCCTCCAGGGATGTGGGTTTTTGCTTGTTGTGGATTGCAGCTGCTCGCCCTCGACGGAGCCGGGCAGCATGATATAAGTCCCATCATAGCCGATGGAGTACTGGGGCCCGCGTTCCTCGCTGTCGCTTCCCAGCCTGATATTGAAGGGCTTGGCCGG
>JAQUUL010000040.1 GCA_028693895.1 Minisyncoccota bacterium | reverse complement strand
CAGTGGTATGCTGATAATGGATATGTTTTAAATGGACCGTTATCAAATGGCGCCAAAGTATATGTAACCGCAGGAGATTATACTCAATCAATTGACGGCACAATCAGTAATGTTATAGTAGTCAATTTAGCAGGAGACATTACCATATCTGGGGGAGGCCTTAACCTTAGCGGAGTAATATATGCACCCTATGGATATGTAACAATTGGAGGAGCAAGCTTCACCGGCCTGGTTATAGCATCAGAAGGAGCCGACATGTCCTCCGGAGGAATGGAAGTAACCTTCGAAGGAATAGAAACCTACATCCCAGATTCAAATATGTACCCATTCCTCAACGAAATGCTACCCGCAGATTAGGGGACGCTTCCAAAATCAGCGCGTTATCCACAGGCTAAGTTCAAGCTGAAGGTTTTAAGGAGAGATGCAAAAAATGATGCAAACTATGATAAAAAATAATAAAGGTTATGCACTTGTTCTTGTTGTAATTGTTGTTGCAGTAGTTATTACTCTAACAAGTACCATGCTCTTTACATTAAATACAGAGGTTCGCCTGAATTTAGGAACCGAGGAGCGGGAGAGGGCAAATTATCTTGCCCAGGCAGGAATTGAACACGCTCTGTCTTTGATAGAAAACGGAAATCCCCTGGCATCAACGCCACCACTTCAAGCGGATTGGAATCTTGGAGGACCTTTGACGTACAGATATACAATCACAGAACTTACAACCACTTCAATTTCTTCTACAGGTGAAATTTTGGATGGGACAAAAGTAATACAGAGTGTTACAATATCTGCAACAATAGCAGCAAACGGAGAAGTGAATATAACCAACAGCTGAGGATGTTTAGGAAATGTTTATTAGAAGCACTGGAAAATCATCAGCAAAATATTCTAGGGGTGATATGGCTTGTACTTACTTAATAACAAAGGCAAAACTTTGGTTGAAATGATGGTAGTAATAATAATTTTGGGAGTAATAAGCAGCATCGCTTACCCCATGTTGTTCATGAATCAAAAAATAACGACACAACAGATAAAAGAATCGGCAAAAAGAAATGATATTCGGAGTATTGAAAGCTTTTTGAAAGACGATTTGAGGAATTGTTCTGATTTTGTTCAAGGGCAACCAGAGGATGAATTTTTGTATAAAGTAAATTTATGTTCATCGGAACAAGTGGAATATGTAAAAAATCAAGATGAATTGGGTTTATATTTTATTTCAAGATCAATAGGTTCAGAAAAAATTGATTTCAGAGATATTAAAAACATCGAGTTGAGTAATCCGGGGAATAGTAAATTAATAGATGTAAAGATATACACAACAGATAACAATGATGAGGATTATCTTCACGAACTTAAAATAGCTCGCTGGGAATGGGAGCTTAATCGGGGAGAGGATTCTTATTATGACTTTATAAAGGACGAGGGGCTATTTGTTCAAGGCCAATCTATTGATGTAAAAAATGGTGGTGTTAAGTTAAAAAATAATAGTACATCCCCATCAACCATCTTACTAAGAGGAAGTTTCTCTCCTAGTGGAGGAAAGTTTTCCGTGGAAGGTCCTAATTTAAAGGTTTTTATTGATGGGAATGTTGATCTGAAGAATAATCATAAATTAAATGATGTAGAACTTTATGTAAAAGGGGACATCTCTTTTTCGAATAATACTACTTTTTCAGGTTCTGTATATAGCTCTGGGAAAATTACCAGGATACCTGCAGGGGTTGATTATTATGAAAACTATCCAGTTGAAATACCAGTTTCCTCTGTTCCTGTAATTCAAGAAGATCAATGGTTTATTGATAAAGGATATTCAAACTCTTTAATTGGTCTATCTACCGGGAGTAGAGTAGTCGTGGAGCAAAACAAAGTAATAATAAATTCAAATAGTCTGGAAAATATTGTTATTGTTAATAAAACAGGAGATATTTCAATATCCGGGGATAGTTTTTCAGGGGTTGTTTATGCACCTAATGGATCCGTGAAAATATCCGAGAACTTAGAATTTAAAGGTGTAATTATAGCTGAAGAACAAGTAATGATAGAAGCACAATCAGAAATGATATTTGAGAATATTTCTACCTACTTGAGTGAGGAGGATTACCCATTTAAAAATGGATAAAAATAATATTATTAATCAATTGCAAGAAGCTTATGCTCTTCATGAAATGGTCTTTGATGAGTCTGGGAATCCAGTGGATTACATTTTTCTCGAGGGAAATAAGAAATTTGAAGAGCTTACCGGGCTTGTATTTAATGAAGTTAAAAATAAATCTGTTTTACAAGTACTTCCGGGAACAGATAAAAATCTAATAAAAAATTATGGAGAAGTTGTCAAAACAGGGAAACCATTTCTAGAAACAGTTTTTGTTAAAGAAACGGGAAAATATTTTAGAGTTTCTGCTTTTAAAACTGGCTTTAATAATTTTGCAACCCTATTTATAGATACAACTGAAAAAGAGCTTATCCTTAAGGAATATGAAATTGTATTCAATGCTACGGAAGAACTTATGTTTCTGGTCAAGCTGGTGGAAGATGAGGAAACCGGTTCTCGGGATTTTGTTTATCTTCGGGTTAATAGGATTTATCAGGAAAAAACAGGAGTTCCTCTTAATGAAATCATTGGTAAAACTCCTGAGCAGGTATATGGGGAGGATCTGGGGGCGGTTCTATCCTCATATTATCATAAA
>JAQUUL010000039.1 GCA_028693895.1 Minisyncoccota bacterium | reverse complement strand
ATTATTTTTAAAAAAAAGGTTGACAAAATCAGTGAAATTTTAATAATTTGAAAAACTAATATTTTAAGGTAGGTATGAATGATTATTGCCATAGATGGACCAGCTGCCTCTGGTAAAAGTACAACAGCAAAATTAATAGCTGAAAAATTAAACTTTATCTATATTGATACAGGGGCAATGTATCGTGCTGTGGCTTTATATGCACTCAAAAATAATTTAGATATATCTAACCATAAAAACCTTATAAAAATCATTAATAGCATTACAATTAGATTCGAAAGAATTAATAACGAAAATCACATTTTTTTAAATAATATTGACGTTACTTCCGAAATAAGATTGCCTGAAATAACAAAACTTTCATCAAATATCGCAACAAAAAAAATAATCAGAGATAAAATGGTCGAAATACAAAGATTACTTGCAATAAATCAAAAAATCATAATGGATGGTAGAGATATTGGGACTGTAGTTTTTCCAAATGCAAACTATAAGTTTTTCCTAACCGCCTCTATTGAAACAAGAGCATTAAGAAGACTTAATGAACAACTTACAAAAGGCATAGTATCAAATCTTGAAGATATCAAAAATGATTTGATTTGGAGAGACAAAAATGATTCCGAAAGAGAATTTTCTCCTTTAATAAAAGCAGAAGATGCTATTGAAGTTGATACTTCCAATATGACTATTGAGGAACAAGTAAAATATATTTTAAAGGTGTTACAAGGGGACATTGCGTAAGTCATATAGTTTTATAACATTTATCGTAAGAATTTTAATGAGATGCTGTTGGCATTACAAGCTTGTTAATAAAAACAAACTTAAAGATGTCAATTCAGTGATTATTGCTTCAAATCATATCTCATGGTTTGATCCTCCCTTTATCGCATCAATTTTACCATTTGAAATAACTTTTTTAGCGAAAGCAGAATTATGTAAATACTCTCTTGCAGCAAAGATTTTTAATTGGTTAAATGTTATTCCTATCTACAGAGGAAGACCTGACAAAGGTGCAATTGAAAAATCAATAAATACACTTAACAACAATAAATCATTATTAATTTTTCCTCAAGGAACTCGAAATGGATCTAAAATAAAACCGGGAATAGGACTTTTTATGTTAAACACAAAACATAATATACTACCAATTTACATAGAAAACGCAAATAAATTCTTTAGTTGTTTTTTCTTTATAAAAAGATTAAAAATTGTTTTTGGAGATGTCATACCATACACACAGTTTGCCGAATTAGAAACCAATAGAGAGGCATATCAATTAATCTCAGAATATACTTTTAAGAAAATAAATGAGTTACAAAATGAAAAAAATTAAATTAGCGAAGAACTCCGGATTTTGTTTTGGAGTAAAAAGGGCGATAAGATTAGCTGAAGAAACAGCTCAAAAGCATGGTAAAGCCATAACCCTTGGACCAATCATACATAACCCTCAAATGGTGGAAAATCTAAAACATAAAGGTGTATCTGTAGCTGAAAACACTGATGACATCGGCGATGAAGCTGTCATAATAAGGTCGCATGGGATACCTAGAGAAACCTATGAAATTTTAAAAGCAAAACAAAATATAATAATTGATGCTACCTGTCCTTATGTTGCCAAAGCACATGAATTTGCAAGAATTGCCAATAGCGAAAACTACGACATTTTTATCTTAGGAAATCATAAACACCCTGAAGTCATAGCACTCAAATCCTATATCGATAAAAAAGTTTACTTTTTTGAATCTTCCGAAGAAATTATAAATAAAAAATTCAATAAAGTAGCTATCATTTGTCAAACTACTCAAAATATTGACAATCTTATAAAGCTATCTAATTCATTAATCCCAATTTGTAACGAGTTAAGGATATTTAACACTATCTGTAATGCTACCAATGTAAGACAAAATTCAAGTTTAGAGCTCGCTAAACACAGTGATTTAATGATAGTTATTGGAGGCAAAAATAGTTCAAATACAAAAATGTTAGCCAAATTATGTTCTAAATATGCTACAACCAAACATATAGAAACACAAGATGAAATAAAAAATGAGTGGTTTGCTAATGCTGACAATATAGGATTAACAGCAGGAGCATCTACTCCGGACTGGATTATTATTGATGTATATAATAAAATTAAAGTTATTGTTGGGGATGCTAACGATTTGGTGCAATCGGTAGATGCTATTCCCGGCTACAAGGAGGAATCTAATGAGTATGAATGTTCAAAACGACCCTAAGGACACAACAGTGTCTGATACAAATTTGCCAACAAATCAACCGGAAGAAACAAACAATGACCACGATTTTAATCTGGAAATGATTGACCAATCAATGAGTAACGTTGAATCAGGTCAAATTGTAGATGGTGTTGTCGTTGGTGTTGATGAAAAAGAAGTTTTAGTTGATATTGGTTGTAAATCAGAAGCGGCAATACAGATTCATGAGTTCTCTCCTCATCATATTCCGACAAAGGGTGATACTATAAAAGTATATGTCATCACTCGCGAAAGTGGTGATGGGAAACCAATAATCTCTAAAAAAAGAGCTGATTTCCTAACTAATTTAGCAAAAATGAAGGAAGCTTTCCAAAATAACGAAACTATTTCAGGAAAACTTGTTCGTCGTGTCAAAGGTGGTATGATTGCAGAAATTATGGGAGTCGAAGCTTTCTTACCCGGATCACAAATTGCACTAAAAAATGTCCCTAATCTTGATCAGTTTATCAATAAAGATGTCGATTTAAAAATTATTAAAC
>JAQUUL010000038.1 GCA_028693895.1 Minisyncoccota bacterium | reverse complement strand
ATTAAGCTTCAAGAAAAAGCCTTATTAATCGGAGCTCAATTTGTTAAACCCGGTGGATTTCTTGTATATAGTACCTGTACGATTAATCCTTTAGAAAATGAAGCTCAAATAGAAAAATTTTTAAATTCAAATCCAAATTTTAAACTAATCCCTGCAGAAACATTAATTCCAAAAGAATATACAGAATCAGGATATTTAAAAACAATCCCAAATATACATCATATGGATGGAGCTTTCGCAGCTAAATTAATGAAAAAGTTAGATTAAGGAGAACAGGATATCCTGAAGAATTATGCTTAAACATATTACAGCCTTTATTGTTGCTTCAATTATCTTTATAATTTTTATAACTATAGCTGTTATATTTTCAAATTATTTAATGGGTAAAATAGTTGCCGGAAGAGATACAGTTAAAGTGCCAAAGTTGATTGGTGCTGAATTTCAACAGGCAAGAAATTATTGTAAAACTTTGTCCTTAGAAATGGATATTATTGACGAAGAATATAGTACATACCCCAAAGGATATATTATTTCACAAACACCATCACCTCAAAGAACTATCTTTAAAAATAGAACCATTCAAACAGTTATAAGTAAAGGACCTAAAAAAGTTAATATGCCTAATTTAATAGGATTTTATTTTGATGACGTTGAGGTTTTACTCACCAGTTATGAACTAAAAATTGGAGAAGTCACTCAACACTATTCTAATGAAATCCCGGCAGGGCATGTAATTAGCACAGAACCATATCCCGGAGCAGATATTATTATAGGTAAAACTGTTAATTTTGTCATTAGTATTGGCCCTGACCCTCTTGATTTAACAGAACAAGAAAATCTTGAAATCTTGCCACAAAAAGACAGTTTGGGATATTTTGAAGAAAATATTTTTTAAGTTTTAAATCCAAATCTAAAGAAACAAAAGCTTTAAATTTACATTTATTTCTGTTAGGCATATTAAATAAATAATTTAAAGTTTTGCTTGACAAAGTGATAAAATATTAAAAGTTTACAATATTAGATAATAAAAGTATTTAAAGGAGAAACGATGAAACTAAAAAATATTTCTGATATTATTTTATTAGCAAAAGAAAAACCCAAAAAAAGATTAGTAGTTGTATATGTTAATGATAATCATACTATTGAGGCAGTTAATGAAGCAGTTGACAATGGAATTGTAGAGGCAACACTTACAGGTGAAAAAGATAAAATTATTGCGATATGTAATAGATTAAATATTGATAGTAATAAATTTGAAATAATTGATCAATCTGATCCTGTTGAGGCAGGACTTACTTGTTGTGATATGATAAATCAAGGTAAAGCTCATCTAATTATGAAAGGCACTATTACTTCAGATGATTATATGCGTTGTATTTTGAATAAAGAACGTGGCATTATGGAAAAGGGTGCTTTGCTTACTCACGTTACCGTAGTAGAACCTACCGGTTATAATAAGGTTTTAATCGTTGGTGATGTGGCAGTTATTCCTATTCCGGATGTTGATCAAAAAGAAAAGATTTTGAATTTTTTAATTGATACAGCTCACAAACTTGGAAACGAAAATCCAAAAGTTGCTTTAATTTCAGCATCTGAAAAAGTTAGTAAAAAGATTGTTTCTTCTACTGATGCTTTTGAACTTGTTGAAAGATCAAAAAAAGGTGTATTTAAACAAAGTTTGATCAGCGGACCAATGGGACTTGATTTAGCAATTGATGAAGTTGCTGTAAAAATTAAAGGTTTTAAAAGTGATGTTGCAGGTAATGCAGATATTTTACTTTTCCCTAATATTGAATCCGGAAATGTATTTTATAAAACTTGTACTAAATTTTTAAAATCTGAATTAGCTGCTCTTGTTGTTGGTGCAAAAGTGCCCGCAGTCTTATCTTCTCGTGGAGATAGTTCTAAAACAAAATTATATTCTATAGCCTTAGCAGCAATAACAACAAACAAATAGAGGTGTCTTATGCCAATCAAAAGACTTGACGAGATGGTAGAAAAGGTTAAAAAACTCAAGGCAAAAACTATTGCTATTGCTGTCGCAGAAGATGAAAATACTCTTGAAGCAATAAATGAAGCCATTAATTCCGGCTTTGCTAAGGCCTTAATGTATGGTAATAAAGATAAAATAATTAAATGTTGTGAAGATCTTAATATTGATTATACACGTTTTGATATTATTGATGAAAAAGACCCTGTGATTGCAACCAAGTTAGCTGTTGAGGCTGTTAAGACAAATAAGGCAGATGTTTTAATGAAAGGGTTGGTCAATACGGATAAATTTTTAAAAGCTGTTCTTGATAAAGAAAAAGGCTTATTACCACCAAAGACAGTTATGTCTTATGTTTGTGCTATTGAAGTACCTTCTTACAATAAACTTCTATTTGTTACTGACACTGCAGTCTTGCCATATCCAAATCTGGAACAAAAAGCTGCTATGTTAAAGTATGCTGTTAAAATGGCTAATCAATTTGGAATTGAAATGCCTAAGGTTGCTTTGTTATCTGCTGCTGAAAAGGTTAATCCTACTTTTCAAAGTTCCACTGATGATGCCTTGATTTGTAAGATGGTAGAAAGAAGACAATTACCCGCTTGTATTGTTGATGGACCTGTTGATTTATTTTTAGCTTGTGACCCTAAAGCTTCTGAAATAAAAGGTGTTGAAACAACGCTTAGTGGAGAAGCAGATATTTTAATATGTCCTTCACTTGAAGCTTGTAATATTTTTTATAAAGGCTTAATGCTTTTTGCTAAAGGAGAACTTGCCGGATTAATTCAAGGCACTACAAAACCTGTTGTCGTAATGTCGAGAAGTGAAAGTAAAAAATCAAAATTTTATTGTATAGCCTTAAGTTGCTTAATGGCTGAAGATAACAAATAGAGAGAATTATTATGAAAATTAGTATTGCATCTGATCATGCCGGATTTAAATTAAAATCTGCCGTTAAAGAGTATTTGGAAAAGGCATCTTATCAAGTAAAT
>JAQUUL010000013.1 GCA_028693895.1 Minisyncoccota bacterium | reverse complement strand
CACTATTGAAATATCAAGAAAAAGATTAATTGAGAAAACAGAGGCGGGAGAAATAGATGTTTTAATAGGAACACAAGCTTTAATTACTAAGGAGAAAACAAAGAAAGAAAATAGGATTAAATTCAAAGACTTAGGATTAATTATTATTGATGAACAACATCGATTTGGTGTAAAGCAAAGAGCATCTCTTTCTCCCAAGAGTAAAATTGCCCATTTGTTATCAATGACAGCAACCCCTATTCCCCGAACACTAACCTTAACTATTTGGGGAGACTTAGATTTATCAATTATAGATAAACTTCCAAAAGGAAGAAAAAAAATAAAGACAGAAATAATTGGGGATGAAAAGAAAGTTTATTCTTTAATTAAAAAAGAAGTTAAAAAAGGAAATCAAGCCTTCGTAATATGCCCAAGAATAGAATCCGTTGAAGATGATAAATCAACAGTAAAAGCCGTTACAGATGAATATGAAAAACTATCTCAACATATTTTTCCTGATTTAAAGGTAGAGATGCTCCATGGTAAAATGACACCCAAGGAAAAAGGAAAAATAATGAAGGACTTTAAGGATAATAAATTTGATATACTTGTTTCAACATCAGTTGTTGAAGTAGGAATAGATATTCCTAATGCCACTGTAATGATGATTGAAGGTGCTGATAGGTTTGGCTTAGCACAATTGCATCAATTCAGAGGAAGAGTAGGAAGAGGACAAAAACAATCATATTGTTTTCTTTTGACTGAATCAAAAAGCAAAGCAACAATTGAGAGAATTAATGCTATGACAAAATATGATAGTGGATTTAAATTATCTGAAATAGATTTAAAATTGAGAGGGCCTGGAGATTTTCTTGGAAAAAGACAATGGGGACTGCCTGACTATGTAATGTCATCTTTGGATAATATTGAACTCCTTAAGGAAACTCGCGAAGCATCAGAAATAATATTCCCTAAATTAAATAATTATCCTAAATTAAAACAAAGGCTTGAGGCCTTTGAAGAGATAATACATCTTGAATAATTATTTTCTAACCTTTGGCGTCACCCAGAAACCCATATACTTTCCAAAAAGCCAATGCATTTGTGCGTGAAGTGCCGGCAAAGCACTAAAGAATATCATCACAAAAGGAATCATTATCCACTCGATTGCAGTCAAAAAGTGCTTGAATTTGCCATATTTTGCCGGTCTGGGAGGTAAAAGAAGCATACTCAACCATATAGACATAATTAAGGAAGACATCGTTATAGTTAATATAGCTCCTGTGACTTTTGGCAAGTTATATGACAATAAAGTTTGAGAAAATTCAGCTCCACCTAATATTAAAGGCAACCATCCTAAAAGGAAGATAAGAATTGCTGACACCGCCCAAGAAATATGACCTTCTATTAAATCAAAACCCATTGTAAATTTTTTCTTGAAACTAATTTTTTTATTTTTTATAGAAGCAAAAAGAAAAAATGGAATTTCCCCTACTCCATATGCCCATCTTTTTTGCTGTTTATAAATATTTTTTAATGTTGTAAAAAGATTTTCCGCGCAATTAGCATCCATAGAAATTGGATAATAAATTGGCTCTACCCTATAATCACCGTCATACTCAAAAAAACATTGCCAGAAAATTCTTGAATCATCAGAAACAACATTTCTTTGTTTGAAGCCAACATCATTTAATGCTTTAAATGGCATAGAATGAGAAGAAAAAGTTACTAACTTTTCTGGTCTTTCTTGATTCATTGTGTGCCAATAAGTTGAGGTAAAAGAAAAAACCCTTGATAATGAATGCGTTTCCCATACATTGTTTAAGTATAAAGGAATAGGCTGAAAACTTGTTCTTAGAGGAGAATTAACAGTTAAATAATAATAGGTTAAACAACTAAAATATTTAGGATAAACGCACGCATCTATATCAAATGAAGAAACTAATATATTTTTGTATGGAATTTTTAATTTATCTATTATTTTTTTTGCTTCTTTTGTTGCCCAAGCATCATTTGCTCCATGACCAGCAAGCTCCCCTTCCAAATTGCTCGGGTGGAAAGTAATTAAGAATTTGAAAAACTTGTCTCCATATTTTTCTTTTACTTCTTTTGCTATTATTTCTGCATTTTCTCTATCAGCTTCTTCACAGGCAAAAACTACAATCATCTTATCTTTAGGATAGTCTGTTTTTAAAAGATTTTCCATTGTTGTTTTAACAACTTCAATAGGCTCTCTAAAGGTAGGAAGAATTATTAAATGAAAAATATCCTTAAAAGAATTAACATCCAGTCCATTAGTTGGTCTACCTAATTCTTCTAATTTTCTAAGCCAATCTTCATTCTCATGTTTTCTCATTTTGACATACCCTGCTTTTAAGTAAAATGCAAAATATATGGTTCTGAAAAACCAATAAATATCATAAATGATTATAAAGAAAGCTACGATAATAGGAAGTTTCCAAGAAAAAAATATCGCTAAAAATAATACCGATAGGCTTATCAAAGGAACAAGCATTTCAAAGAAACGATATAGCCTCTTCTCTTTGATATTTTCTAAATCAACTGCTCTTCCAATCTTTAGATAGTATTTTTCATTCATTGTGACCCCACAGGGAATCGAACCCTGATTGCCAGATTGAAAATCTGGCGTCCTAACCGTTAGACGATGGGGCCATTAAAGACAATGTCTTTATATCAAAAAAAGGACAAAAAGGCAAGAAAATATATAATTTATTCTTTAGAAAAATTCTTTTCAATAAAGGAAATTATTTCATCTTCAATTTCTTGCCAATAGTAATTATGCCCAGATATATTCATAGCTTCTGAAAAAGAAGTGCTATCCCCTTTAATATTTCCATATGCCCAAATAAAAGGAGTTTTGATTAAAGAAAAAAATAGTTCCCCTATATTTCCATTAGCTAAAGCATCGTTGTCATTTATAATTTTAAGAATATTCTCTCCCTCTATTTTATTTTCCCAAAAAGGTGCCCCTAATTCAATAGAAAAAACTTTATCCTTTTTTTGGTTTAATTCCTCCATTGCTGAATTAACAAAAGTAGCTCCATTACTTAATCCTGCTACAATAATTTTATTATCTGGATTGTCTTTAAGAAATTCATTGATAGTTTTTGCAAAAACTTCTGAATTTTTAGGGAAATTAAATATAATTTCATTAATTGAACCTATTTTTCCGACTAAGCTTTCTTTCGTCCTTTGGTATTCAACAACAGAAACCTTGTAATCTTTACTCTCTATCTTATTTTTAATTTCATTAATTATTGGATTAAAATCTAAAGCATTTTCAAAGGAAATAGTTCCCCAACCTCCCCCATTAAAAACAATAATAACATCACTTTCTTGTCCTGCTTGAAAAAGTTTTTCTTTAAAGTTAGATGCATTATCTTTAATAAAGCAAGAATTAAACCAAAGAGAAGAGAATAAAATAAGTCCCAGTATACCGAAAATTAATATTTTATTAGACTTCTTCATATTTTATCTTCAATATCTTGTATTTATCTAAACCATTAAAAGATATTGTTTCCCCTACTCTTTTCCCTATGAAGGAAACTCCTAGAGGAGATTCGTTGCTAATTCTTCCAGTAAATGGGTCAGCCTCAAGAGTTCCAACTATCTTATACTCTTCTTTAGATGACTTTCCCTTTAACAAAACCTTTGCTCCTAAATCAATCTTATCTTGCTGTTTTTTAGGAGGCATTTTAATTATTTTATAATTTTTAAGAATATAATTCAACTCTTCTATCCTCTGATCTAATAAATCAAGATTTTCTCTATACGAAGAAAACTCAGGACTCAAAGAATCCCCCTCTAACATTACAGGCGCTTCTTCTAAAAATTCTTCGCTTTGAATCTTTAAAAGCTCTTCACGCTCATGTTCTAACTTTCTTAATCCTTCTTTTGTTAGGTAATATGTTTTTATCATATTTTTTTATTAATAAAGAAGCCTCTCCTTTAGGGAGAGACTTTTTTATATTTTTAATTATTATATTATTTATATAGTAAAGTCTCTCCCTTTATCTTTAAAATTAGATACCAAAATGAAACAAATTTTATTTGCCCACATTTTCGTATAATTTTTTCTGATAATTAAGCTTTCCATACTATATTTTGATAATATACTCTTATTTTATATATTGTCAATATCATAATTGAATTAATAATTATGATATGTTAAAATTGCAATATGTCTAAAATAAATAAAATATCAATTATTATAATTGTTTTCTTGATATTTATCCTTTTTTATGGATATAAAATAATTCAAGCACCATTAAACAGCAATTCTGAATTAAAGATTTTTACAGTTAATATAGGAGAACCAGCAAAGAAAGTAGCCTATAATCTTGAAAAAGAACACCTCATAAAAGATTCTTCTTTTTTTCTTTTATATTTATTTTTAACTAATAACAATAAAAACATTCAAGCTGGAGAATATCTCCTTTCTCCTCAGATGAGTATAATTGATTTAACTAAAATTATTACTAAGGGAGAAATAAATAAAAAATATATTACAATACTTGAAGGATGGAACCTTAATGATATTGCTAAATATTTTGAGGAAAAAGGAATTGCTACTAAAGAAGAGTTCTATAATTTAGTAGGATATCCTAAAGAAATCAAAGAAAATAGTGAATTAAATAAGCTTATTAAAAATTTTAGCTTAGAAAAACCTAATAATATAAGTTTAGAAGGATATATTTTTCCTGACACATATAATGTTAACAATGGAGACACTGCTGAAACTATTGTCTTGAGAAGTATTAATAATTGGAATGAGAAAATAACTGATGATTTAAGAATAGAAATTAAAAATCAAAATAAGAGTATATTTGAAATAATAACAATGGCGTCAATAATTGAGAAAGAAGCAAAAACATTGGAAGACAAAAAAATTGTTTCGGCAATCTTCTGGAAAAGAATCGAAGCTGGAATACCATTACAATCTTGTCCAACTGTTCTTTATTCTCTTAAAGAAGAAAAAACTCAAGTATCCACAGAGGATACTCAAGTTGATTCTCCTTATAACACATACAAGTATAGAGGACTACCAATAGGACCAATTTCTAATCCAGGAATGGATAGTATCATTGCTGCTATATACCCTACTCAAAATAATTATTGGTATTTTTTATCTGACACAAACGGAAACCTTCATTTCTCTAAAACATTAGAAGAACACAATCAAAATAAATATAAATATCTAAAATAATTATTTATTTTTTCCTTCAAAAGCTCTTAATACTTCTAAAGGAAGAGCAAAGACAATAGTATTAGATTGGTCTGAACTTATATCATTAATAGATTGCAATGTTCTTAAATGAAGAGCTCCTGTTGAATTAGCTAAAATTTCAGCTGCTTTGGCCATATTGTTTGCTGCAGCAACTTCTCCTTCAGCCTTGATTATAACTGATCTTTTTTCTCTTTCTGCTTCTGCTTGTTTTCCAATAACTCTTTTCATTTCTTCAGGAAGAGTAATATCTTTAAGCTCTAAGTTTTCTACACTGATACCCCAAGCATCTGATGCTTTATCAATAATTGCTCTTATGTCTTCAGACACTTTTTCTCTTTGAGATAATAATTCATCAAGTTCAACTTGCCCTACTGCATTTCTCATTGTTGTTTGAGCTAATTGAGAGATTGCGTAATAAAAATCTTCTACTTCTAAAATTGCTTTTTCAGCTGAAGAAACTTTATAGTAAACAACTGCATTAACTGTTACAGAGATATTATCTTTTGTAATTGCTTCTTGGTCAGGAACATCAACTGCCTTTGTTCTCATATCTACTTTTCTATAAAACTGGAATATCGGTAAAACTATATTCCAACCCGGTTTCATTGTTCCTGTAAATTTACCTAATGTAAATTTAAGACCATTTTCATATTGATTGATTTGTCTAACTGAAACCAATAAAACTACTAAAACGATAACGATAAATATACTTAAATCCATATTATTTTATTATTTATTATTTATTATATTATATACCTTATACCCTTCTCTTACTTTGTTTTTAACTTTAATCCCCACTTCTTGACCTTTTTTACACTTTAATACTTTTTCCCCTTTTAGTCCAATTGAAACAATTTTCATTTTAAAGTTGGTATCTATCCCCCCTTCGATTCTTATTGAATCGCCAACTGAAACTGGTTCTGAAAACTTAATAACTGCTACTTTGATATTGCCAAAATAATGAGTAACCTTTCCAATCTTTTTTTCTTTAATTATTTTTTTCATATCAGTCTTTTAATATCTTCGAATTTTTATTTTTTCTCTTTTCTATTTCCTGAACAACTCTCTTAACAAGTCTTTTAGGGTCTCTTTCGTATATAATTTTATTTGACGCTTTACAATAGCTTTCTATTATTACCCTTATTTTATCAGCCATTCCCCCAGTCCCTTCTAATACAGCAATAACTTTTTGAGTTTCCACTGCCACAGTAAACTCATGTAATGTTCCTGTTCTTCCACATACAATAATTACTGCATCAGCCGATTTAGTCATTGTTACATCTCTACCAACATAATCTCCTCCTGTGTAAACCATAATATTAAAATGATCTAATGGTAGCCTGTAAGATTTAATGTGCTGTTTTTCTGTTGATGCTGGAGAAAACCCAATATTAAATCCACCAGCCTCATTACAACCAACAGCAGCAAAATATGGAACTCCAGTTGTTGCTCCTGTAACAAGTGTATGTCCCTCTTTTGCAATCTGCCTTCCAACTTCTTTAGATATTTCTTCTATGTTTTCACAACAATGGCCGACTTGTGCAGCACCCGAAACAACAATATTATATTTTATTTTTTCTTTTTTTGACATTTGCTATTATATAAAAATTAGAATACGGTTTTTTACCAACTAAAACCTCTCCACTTTTAATTATATCAAACCCTGACTCTTTAACTAATTGTACCAATTCTTTTAAATTAAAACAATAAAAATATGTTCCCTTGCTTCCATACCATGGAAGAAAGACTTCTTTTTCTCCGTCTGTTTTTTCTTTTAAGTTCCATACCGTTAAAATAATTTGTCCATTTTCTTTTAGCACCCTTTTTAATTCTCTTAAAAAATCTATTCTTAATTTTTCTGAAGGAATATGATGTAAAACTGCAATACTATAAATTTTATCAAAAAAATTATTATCAAATGGCAATTTATCACCATAAGCAACTTCAAATTTTCCTTCTGGATAATTTTTACGACAAACATCTATTAATTTTGAAGAAGGGTCTACTCCAAAATAATCTGCTAAATTAAGATATTTATAAAATCTTCCGTTGCCACAGCCTAAGTCTAAAACTTTTTCATTTTGCTTGACATTATCAAATAAAAACTTGAATTCTTTCCACTCTTTTTCTCTTACACTTGAGTATTTATCACAAATGCTGTTATAATCTTTAACAGTATCAATTAATATTTTATTAGCAATTTTATCTTCCATGAATCAAAAAGAATTAATAATTAAAGAACTTCTAAAATCTTCTGATTTGGCTTCTATTAAAAGACGTATATCAAAAGAAAGTAAAGAAAACTGTCCTAGCAATATTGCTCTTCTTAAAGAATATCACGATTTAGTGAATAAAAAAAGGATTAAAAAGAACGAACGGATTGAAAAGATATTAAGAACAAGACCTGTTCGTTCCTTGTCTGGAGTGGTTAATATATCCGTTTTAACAAAACCGTATGAGTGTCCTGGAAAATGTATATACTGTCCTAAAGAAGAAAACATTCCTAAAAGTTATCTCTCTGGTGAACCAGCGGTAGAAAGAGCTAAAAAGCTAAAATACAACCCATATACACAAATTAAAAAAAGGATTGAATCTTTGGAAATGGCTGGTCATCCAACCGATAAAATAGATCTTCGTTTAATTGGCGGAACATGGTCGTCCTATCCAACAAAATATAAAATATGGTTTATTAAAAGATGCTTTGAGGCTTGTAATAACAAGAAAGACAAGACATTGCAATTAGCTCAAAAAAGAAATGAAACAGCAAAAAACAGAATTATAGGAATATCTTTTGAAACAAGGCCTGATTTAATCAATGAAAAAGAGATTATTCAAATGAGAGAATTGGGAGCAACTAAAATAGAGTTAGGTGTTCAGTCAATATATGATGATGTTTTATTATTTAATAAGAGAGGGCATTTAGTAGACGAAACCATAAGAGCAACAAAAATGTTAAGAAATGCAGGATTCAAGGTTGCATATCAAATGATGTTAAATCTACCAAAATCAAATCCAAAAAGAGATATTCAAATGTTTGAGGAGTTATTCAGTAATGAAAACTTTAAACCTGATTATTTGAAAATATATCCTTGTGCCTTAGTCAAAGAAGCTCCACTATATAAATTGTACCTAAAAGGAGAATATAAACCATATACTAAAGACATTTTAATTAAAACAATAAAAGAGATTAAAAAAATAGTCCCTAAATACGTGCGAATAGAAAGAATTATTAGAGATATTCCCTCTCCATTAATTGTTGAAGGAGGTGCAAAATCGTCTAATTTAAGACAAGAGATAGATAGAATAATAAAAAAAGAAGGATGGTCTTGCAATTGTATAAGATGCAGAGAAGTTAAAAATATTGAAACTAAAGAAAAGGCAAGATTAAAAAGGTATAACTATATTGCTTCTCAAGGAAAAGAAATTTTCTTAACTTTTGAAAATAAAAATCTTTATTCTATATTAAGGTTAAGAATTCCTGATAAGAATGTTTTACCATTCTTAAAAGATTCTGCTTTGATAAGAGAGGTTCATGTTTATGGACAAGCAACACCAATTTCAGAGTTACGCGGTACTCAGCACAAAGGATTAGGAACTTTAATGATTAAAGAGGCGGAAAGAATTGTTAAGAAAGAATTTGGTATCAAAAAAATATCCATTATTTCTGGTGTTGGAGTAAGAGATTATTATAGGAAAAAATTAGGATATAAATTAAAGAATACTTATATGACTAAATCCTTTTAACTCTTGTAAGTCCACTAAAACAAACTACTTCTACTCCCCTTTTTTCTAATTCATCTAAAAATAAATTCATTCCTAAGGAGTCGGAAGAAATATGTCCAGCAATAACAATATTTACATGAGATGCTTCTGCTTTCTTTCTATGATCTTCTGATGCATGCATCGCAATCGTAGTTCCAATTCCTGCTTGAGACAATGCTTCCATTAATCTTGAAGAACCTTCTGTTCCTCCTGTTATTTCTGTTATAGAAATTTTACCACATCTATTTTCAGGACTTCCTGTTATTGCTTTTGGCCCACAACCATTTAATGATGCTTCCTTATACTCAGGAACCTCTTTTAATAAATTCAATACATCTTCAATAGTTTCTGGATTTTCTTTTTCAATTAAATCTTTCAAAAATTTAGCAACTAAATTATCTGCAGGAGTATGACTGTTCATAAAATTAATTCCCAATATTTTTGCTGAATCAACTGACTTTTGTTGATTTGATGCAGAAACCCCTCTTGAAACTTCTGATATTTTTTGACGATTTAAAGATTCGGCAACATTGATTGGAACGCCATAATAATTATATACATCAGCCTGTAATTCCATAATATCACCTAAACTAGCTAATGCTTTTCCAACTGGATGATGAGCTATAACTAAATCAATATCCCCTAATTGTTTTGCTAATAAAAGCTCTGCCGTATCAACATCTATTCCAGCTAATACTTTTTTAATTTCTTTATCCTCACTAATATTATGAATTCTTGAATCTAAATAAGGATTAGTTAATGATTCAATATCAAAATATTCTTTATCTGTTAAAGAATCGTATTTTTTCTTTCTCTTATTTAATAATTTTTGGACACCATCAGTGCCCCTAAAATCAGAATCTATTCCTAACTTTATTGATAAATCAAATATTTCTTTTGTTTTCATAATAACATTCTACTTAAAAAATAATAACTTGTAAAGAAAAAGAGCTGTTAGCTCTTCTCGTTGCATTTAGTTAAAAGTATACTTGTTTGATTATTAATGGTTTGGACAACCCCTCTCTCATTAATAAATATCTTTTCGTAATCTTTATTTTTAACTAATATCTCACCGGGAATAACATTAGAAACTAAGGGAGCATGATTACTAAGAATTGAAATCAAGCCCAATGTAGTTGGAATTGTTATAACATCAACACTCCCTTCAAATATTTTCTTTTCTGGTGTTAGTATCTTTAATATCATTTAATTACATCGTAAATATTACCTTTCATATAAAATTCTTCTTCTGATCTATCATCTAATTCTCCATTAATAATTTTTTCAAACCCTTCTATTGTTTCTTCTATTTTAACATAAACTCCAGGAATGCCTGAAAAAACTTCGGCAACTGAAAATGGTTGAGATAAATATTTTTGAATCTTTCTTGCTCTTGAAACAACTATCTTATCCTCATCAGCTAACTCTTCTATTCCTAAAATAGCAATAATATCTTGAAGCTCTTTATATCTTTGAAGTATTTTTTTAACATCTGTTGCTACTTTGTAGTGTTTCTCCCCTACAATCCTTGGATTCAATAACGATGATGAAGATTCCAATGGATCAACCGAAGGAAATATACCTAATGAAGCAATTGCACGAGATAAAACTAATGACGAATCAAGGTGAGAAAATGTTGCCACAATTGCAGGATCAGTTAAGTCATCAGCAGGAACATAAATAGCCTGAACAGAAGTAATTGAGCCATCGTCTGTTGAAGTAATTCTTTCTTGAAGAGCACCAACTTCCGAAGAAAGAGTTGGTTGATAACCTGTCTGAGAAGGAATCCTTCCTAATAAAGCAGAAACTTCTGATCCAGCTAAAACAAAACGAAAAATATTATCCATAAATAATAGAACATCTTTTTTTTCTTCATCTCTAAAATGTTCTGCAATAGTCATCGCAGTAAAAGGAACTCTCAATCTTGCTCCCGGAGTTTCATTCATTTGACCAAAAACAAGACAAGTATTTTTAAGAGTATTTGATTCTTTCATTTCTCTAAAAATATCATTACCTTCTCTTGACCTTTCTCCAATACCAGCAAAAATTGAATATCCATCATGGAACTTAGCGATATTAGTTATAAGTTCTTGAATTAAAACTGTTTTTCCTACTCCAGCTCCACCAAACAAACCTACCTTTCCTCCTTTTGGAAGTGGACACAACAAATCAATTGCTTTAATTCCTGTTTCTAATATCTTAATATCAGATTTCTGATTTTTAAGTTCTGGGCCTTTTTTATGAATTGAATCTTTTTTAGTTGCCTTAATTTCTCCTTGATTATCAATTGGCTCTCCTAAAACATTAAGTATTCTTCCTAAAGATTCTTTTCCGACTGGAACTTCAATTGATTTTCCAGTATCTTCTACTTCGTCTCCCCTTTTTAATCCTTCTGTAGGACCCATAGCAAGGCATCTAACCTTATTCTCTCCCAATCCTTGCTCAACTTCTAAAACTAAATTTTTATCTTTTACTTTAAGGGCATTAAAAAGATTTGGAACTTTTCCTTCTTCAAATTCCACATCTATTACTGGCCCGATGATTTGTGTTATTTTTGCCATATTTTTTAATTTATTCCATTGCTTCTTTGGTTGATGATATTTCAGAAACCTCAGAAGTAATTTGTGCTTGTCTTGCTTTATTATAATCTAATCTTAATTCTTCTAATAATTCTTTGGCATTATCAGATGCATTTCTCATTGCCATCATTCTTGCAGAATGTTCAGATGTGTTTGCGGAAAGGATAAACTGATAAATTAAATATTCTACAAACACTGGAATAATATCATCTAATATTACTTTTGGAGATGGCTCTAATATATAATTTTTGTTTACTTCGCCATTATCCTCCTCTTTTAAGAATTCCTTAATTGTTGCTGATCTTGATGGAAATAATTGAACTTTAGTTGGCTTTTGAAGAAAAGAAGAATGAAAATGAGTATAAAAGATGTATATCTTTTGGTATTTATCAGTTAAAAAAGATTTAATTAAAAAATCGGCAATTTCTTTTGTTTGACTAAATTCCCAATAATCGCCAACTCCTGAAAAACTATATCTAATTCTTTCTTTTTTAATATAGTGATTAACTGCTTTTTTACCGATTGGCAAAATTTCTACCTCCCCTTCTTTTCTCATTTCTTCAATTTCTTTATCTGCAAGTTTTAAAATGTTTGAATTAAAAGATCCGCAAAAACCTCTATCAGAAGCAACAACACAAACTAATATATTTTTAACATTTCTTTTTTCTAAAAAAATAGATCTTCCTTCTCTTAATGCTTTTTTCATATTTCTAAGCATTCTTGCCATTTCTTCAGCAAAAGGTTTTGATTCAGAAAATCTTTTTTGAGTT
Organism: Minisyncoccota bacterium; assembly: GCA_028693895.1. Lineage (GTDB taxonomy): Bacteria > Patescibacteriota > Minisyncoccia > Minisyncoccales > Minisyncoccaceae > UBA2558. Next base: position 1,538 of record JAQUUL010000013.1, on the reverse strand, counting down.
TTTTTCATTTTCAAAGCAGAAAAAGTCTCTAAAGCTCCTGTTATATCAGAGATATTTTTAACTGAACCAATTTTTGCTTTTACTTCTTTAAGCTCCATAGTTTAACTTAATCTTTTTAATTATTTCTAAAAGATCCTCCTTGTTTTTGTCAGATAAATCTCCAGTATTTTTTATATCTTTTAATATATCTGGTCTTTCTAATTCAACTGTCTTCAAAACATCTTCTTCAAATTCTTTCATCCTATTGATATCTACTTCTTCAATATCGCTATTTGCTCCGGTGAAAATAACGATAACTTCTTTTTCAATTGACATAGGAGTTAAGTCATTTTGCCTTAAAAGAAGGGTCATTCTTTTTCCTTTTTCAATAGTCTTTTTTGTTTGAGGGTCAAGTTCTTCTGTAAATTCAGAAAATCTTTCAAGTTCTTGATATTGAGCTAAATCTAACTTTAATCTTCCAGCAACTTTTTTTGTTGCTTTCATTTGAGCCGAAGACCCAACTCTTGAAACTGATGTTCCAACATTAATAGCTGGTTTTTGTTCTTTCTTAAATAATGTTGCATCTAAGAATACTTGTCCATCTGTAATTGAAATTACATTTGTAGGAATATATCCTGAAATATCTCCTGCCTGTGTTTCAATAATAGGCAAAGCGGTTAATGACCCACCTCCCATTTCGTCTGAAAGCATTGCTGCTCTCTCTAATAGTCTTGAATGTAGATAAAATACATCTCCCGGATAAGCTTCTCTTCCTGGTGGACGTCTTAAAATTAAAGATATTTCTCTCCATGCCCAAGCCTGTCTAGTTAAGTCATCATAAACAACTAAAGCATCTTTTTTATTATCTCTAAAATATTCTCCAATAGAAGCACCTGTAAATGGTGCTAAATATATAAAACCAGCTGGGTCATCAGGAAAAGCACAAACAACAGTAGAATATTCCATTGCACCTTCTTTTTCTAATGTAGCAATTAATCTTTTAACTTTACTTTTCTTCTGTCCACAAGCAACATATATACAAGATGGTCTATTTTTTTCTGTTTTTTGATTAATAATCGCATCCAATGCAATTGCTGTTTTTCCCAATCCCCTATCTCCAATAATTAATTCTCTTTGTCCTCTTCCAATTGGAATCAAAGAATCAATCATTTTAATTCCTGTGTGAAGAGGTTTTGTTACTGGCTGTCTTTCAATAACAGATGGTCCCTTTCTTTCAAGAGGGAAAAAATCTGTTGCCTTTATGTCCCCTTTTCCATCTAAAGGTCTTCCTAAGGGATCAACAACACGACCTAAAAGATTCTCACCCACCGGCACGGAGAAAACCTTTTTACTTCTTTTTACTGTTTTTCCTTCTTTTATTTTCTTAGTAACGTTGAATCTCCTTAACAACAGGGTCGGTAAGTATCTGCTTTTCCTGCAAGATCGCCTCCCCGCTCGGCTGGTCAAAGAAGATCAACTGGGTGTACTTCGAGGACTTCTTGCCCTTTTTCGATCCTGCCAGCGGCTCGACCACCGCCTCTTTCTCTATCACCTTGAGT
>JAQUUL010000001.1 GCA_028693895.1 Minisyncoccota bacterium | reverse complement strand
ACCTTTTTTAACATTCTTAATCTTTATCTTTTTAATCTCTTTATCTTTTAATATATCTATTTTAGAATCTCCAATTAGACATTGGTCATCGTCTCCGACTATTGTGATATTATTATTCGGATAAGAAAGTTTTTTAATTAATTCATATTGAACCCAATTTGTATCTTGAAATTCATCAACCATAATATACTTAAATTGCTTCCTGTATTTCTCTAAAACGTCTTTCTTTTTTTCAAATATTTTTAATGTATAGTTTATTAAATCTCCAAAATCTAAAACATTATTATCTAATAATAATTGCTGATAAACTTCATATGCTTTAGCAACTTCTTTTATTCTTTCAAGATTATCATCATCTTTTTTAAGAGATCTTTCGTATTCAATATAATTTTCGGGATATATTCCTTCGTTCTTACATTGAGAAAAATGGGAAACGAGAGCTTGAATAAACTTAGTTGGATTTCCAAGGGGTCTATACTCTTTTAAGAAATTGAATTTATCAAAATTCTTTTTAATTAACATCCAGCTCCCAGCTGACTCTAATAACCTATAATTCGTAGGAATTCCAATTAATAATCCGTGCCTTTTTAAGACTCGGTCACAGAAAGAATGAAAAGTTGATATCCAAAGATCATAATAATCAAAAGGCAAGAGATCTTCTACTCTCTCCTCCATTTCTCTAGCCGCTTTTTCAGTAAAAGTTACAGCTAAAATTTCTTCTGGCTTTATGCCATTATCAATTAAATATGCTATTCTTCTCGTTAAAACAGTAGTTTTTCCTGTTCCTGCACCTGCAACAATTAAGAGCGGACCATTTTTATGTTGAACTGCTTTTTTTTGTTCTTTGTTTAACCCTTCAATTAGATTCATGTTTACATTATACAGAAAAAAAGAACTTTTAGAAAGTCCTTAATTGAAAAAATGGCTATTCACCATCTTTCTTTCTTGTCATTTTGTCATGATAGCTATCAACGCCAAAAGGAGTAAACTTTTTCTTAACAATATTAATAATTTTTGCTATTTTCCCAATACTCGCCCCTTGAGATTCTTTTACATGATAATCTATCTTTTTTTCTTCTTCTGAAGTTTCTTTAACTTTATCTTCTTTTTTATCTGCTGAAAAATCATTATCTTTTATTTCATCAATAGTTTTAATTTTCACCTCAGGCTCTTCTCTTCTTTCAAACTTTTCTTTGGAAAAAAACTCTCTTTCTGCTTTCTCAGAATAATTTTCAAAATTACCTATTTCTTTTTCTCTTTTATTTTCCATTATTTAATATTATTGCTAATTTCTTTTTTAGCACTATTAACTTCTTCCTCTATAACACTAAGAAAATCAGGCATTTTTATTGCTAAAAAATCTGCTTTCTTTTTCTCATCAGTTCCACTCATAACATCATTTGCTTCTTCAATTTCTTCATCACTAATTCTACTGATTAATTTAAGCATTAATTTATCACAAACAAGATTAGTCATCTTTTCAATTATTTCTGCTCTTTCTTCTTCAGAAAGAATATCTAACCCTAATTCTTTAATTGCACCTTCACATTTGATTGTAATTTCTTTTTCCATTTTTTTAATATATTAATTTATTAATTATGCTCTAAATTCATCAGACTTCTTAAATAATAAATCATTTAAGTCAACTAACTTTAATGATACTCCTCCGTTAATTGATTTTTTCTCAATACGAATTTTATCTGGTTGATTATTAATAGACTTTATAACCTCAACTGCTTTCCAATTCCAAGAATCTGCTCTTCCAGTCCTCTTGTCTTTAAGACCAACCTCTAAAGGATCTTTATTGTCTATTCCTTCTTGAATTAATTTAAAATAATCTTTCTCGCTTGAAGTTTCTTTTTCAACTTCTTCTTTTTCTTCTACTTCTTCCATTTCTCTCATTGCTTGTTGATACTGTTCAGATGCAACAGGCCTATCAAACATTTCTTCAATTTCATCATCTTTTTCTTTTTTTAATGATACCTCTTCTGGTACTTCTTCTGGTGCTTCTTCTTCTGGTGCTTCTTCTTCTGGCACCACTTCTTCTGGTACTTCTTCTTTTTTAATAATAACTTCTGGTTCGCTAATTTTAATTATTTCTCCTGCTTCAGCTTTTTTAAAAAATCCTTCAATAACTTCTCGTGATATTAACAATCCACCTGCAGCACCAGTTAGTGCTGTTGCTCCTGTAGCTGCTGAAGCTGGTAAAACACCTGGCAATAACCCAAAAGTATAAAAGCTTAAAGCTCCTGTTGGAGGAGCAGCAACTGCTAATCCTATTATCACTGCACCAATAACAAATTGAACTCTTTTGTTTCCTAAGAATTTCTTTGCAGATTCAAAAAACTTTTTATGTTCTGGCAAAATCTTTTCAATCTCTTCTTCAACTTTTTCAGATTCATCTTTAATACTTTTTTTAATGTCTTTAGAAAGAGATTCTCTTTCTTTATTAAATAAATCATTAAAAGTATCAATAATTTTTTGTTGATCTTCTGTAATTTCAACTTTATTTTTTTCTAAAAAATCTAATTGAGAGAAAATGCTATTTCCCTCTACAAGAACTTTCCTGTAACTTTCACTAAGCCCTTCTGTTTTTTTACTTATTCCTAATTTCGCAAGCAATCCTTTTCCTTTATTTTTATCATCTTTGGCTAATCTTAAATCCTCAAGCCATCCTTCTATTTCATTTATAATAAATTCTACTTCTTCTCTATTTTCTTTTATTTCTTTTCCTTTATTTAAAATATCTTCTATTTTATTTTCTTCGCCAGACTCTCTATTGTGAGGAAGTTGCTTCTCAAGGTCTTCAATTTCAATGATTTCATCAGGCTCAGTAGGATCAATCTTATCATCAACTATATCTTTTATTTCGATAATTTTAGAATTATCTACTTCGCTAGATTTATCTGGAGTATAAACATTAGAAAGTTCATCTACCTCCAATATTTTATCTTCTTCGTTATCTATTTTTTCTTTATTTTCCATATTTTTATTGATTATTCGTATTATGTGTTAATTTTAACATATACTCATTTTATGTCAAGCCTTCTCTTAATAATTTCGTCTTCAATTACTTCTTTTCTCTTTGCATAAGTTAAAGAATAATACTCTTTAATGTCCTTAGCTCTTTCATAATTTCCTTCCTTTGGAGGGTAAGTTTTAACATTAAAAGGCTTAGATATCTTTCCATTCATCATCATTTTAATATAGAAATTAAAATTATTAATATTCATTAAATCCTGATTATTAAAAATAGGTTGAAATTCTTTTTCCAAAAATTGGGCGTCTTCAGCTCCAACTCTAAATGATGCTATTGTCCCAACATTACCAAATACACTATCCCTTATATCTTCAGGTAATTGAGTAATAAATTGATGAGACATTATTAATCCTAATCTATACTTTCTTGCTTCTGATAAAATAATTGAAATTGTCTTAGTAGCAAAATTTTGAAATTCATCCATATACAAGTAAAAATCTTTTCTTTCAGATTCAAGAATATCAACTCTTGAAAAAGCAGCTAACGATAATTTACTTGTAATAATTAATCCTAAAAGAGAACTATTAATTTCTCCTAATCTTCCTTTGCTTAAATTAACTAAAAATACTTTTTTACCATCAATAATTTCTCTAAAATTAAAAGTACTTTTGGTTTGTCCAATGATTGGCCTCATATAGTCATTAGATATAAAATTATCAAATTTTGAAGTAATGTATGGAACCATATTCTTTAGCGCTGCATCCCCTCCTGCTTGCTCTGCTTGTTTCTCCCAGAATTCTTTCACTAAAAAATTATTACACTTAGCTAAAAGTCTTTTTCTAAAATCTGCATCAGCTAATACTCGCGGTATTTCCATTAAAGTATAAACATCACGAGGGTCATCCATTAAAAGCATTAATGCATTTCTTGTATATTGTTCAAACATTGGGCCACCAGTTTGTCTTAAATCATAAAGCTTGTCTAATATATTAATCATTTCATTGACAATAAATGTTTTTTGCTCAGGAAAACGAGGGTCATATTCAAGCATATTTAGACCAACTGACCTTTCTAAATTTGTTGGATCAAATAAAACAACATCTTCTATTCTTTCTTTAGGCATCTTACTTAAGATATCATCAATTAAATCTCCGTGTGGATCTAACATTCCAATTCCTTCTCCATTTTGAATATCTTGAAGAGCCATTGATGATAATAAAGAAGATTTACCAGTTCCAGTTTGTCCAATTACATACATATGCCTTCTTCTGTCATCTCTTTTTATTTTAATATCTTTTTTCTCTTCTCTATATTCATTATACCCAAGTAATAATCCTTCTTTTGGGAGGTCAATTGGAGGAGCAGAAACTTTTGAATTAACTCCTTTAATGTTTGGGGTTTTTGTTAGTGGTGTTGGAAAGTGAAATATACTAGCTAACTCTTCTGTATCTAATATATTATTTGTAGGAAAATCAAATAATCTAAATGAATATTTGTATATTAATTCATCAAAAGCTCTCCCTTTAGTTCTAATAAGCTTAAATCCATTTGTTTTTGGAGAATTAAACTGACCGAAAGAATTTGCCATTTGCAAAAATATACTTTCGCTTTTATTTTTGTCATCTGTAGAAACAACTAATCTAATATTTGTTTCAAAACTATTTTTACTAATTTTATTCTCTAATATATTTAGAAGTTCTTCATCAACTTTTAATTCATAATTCTTTTTTTCATCTTTTCCTTTAATTATTGAAATCAGGCTTGTTGCCCCCATAGCTTGTGTAAAATTCTTTCCTTGAGAAACTTCGTTAATAATCATCATTGCTCTATCTCTCCAATTATTAGATGATTTTTTAATAATCAATTGAACAGCTGCTTCTTCGTTAGTTTTAAGTTTAGTAAATATATTTGTAATCGAAGACAACGGATCTGAATCCATATTATTGTATGTTTTAATAGGAAGGTACAAAGGTTTAGTTGTTTTAAGATATCCACAACAAACATTTTCTGTTGGAGAGAATATATTATAATCTTCAGCTTTTTCAATTTGAGAAGAAGGATATAAACTATAAATTTCTTTTTCAATAAAACTTTCGAATTTTTTAGGAGTAGCCACATAAAAAACAATTTCTTCTTTTGTTTTTACTATTTCTAAGGCTATCCATGGCTCTATTCCAAACAAATTTTCTTTTGATAAAGAATTAAGACTGCTATAAAAATCCTCCATTGATTTAATCCAATCTCTCTCCTGTTTCCCTGAATCTCTTATTTCTTCTGCCGTTGCACTACTCATTTTTACAGAAAATAAAGTAAAGTCTAAAGATTCTTTAATTATTTTATGATTATTTAATCTTTTAATTAAAAGTATTAATATCGTTAAAGATAAGATAAATATTAAGATTAAAATATAAGTTAATAAATCCATATTATTTTTTCATATAAAATTCTTTTTCTTTTGGACTAAACTTTTCTATAGAGTATCTTAACATAGTTCTAGGCATATTGCGATAATATTTATCAAGAAAATCTTTTTCAATGTCTTTATCCCTTTTGCCAACCTCTCTAAGCATCCAACCAACTGCTTTTTGAATTAAATCATGCTTATCATTTAATAATATCTCTGCTATTTTAATCGTTTCCTTAAAATCATTATTTTTTATAAAAGAAAATGTTGAAACAATAGATATTCTTCTTTCCCATAAATTATCTGAAACAGCTAAAGAATATAAAATTTCTCTTTTTTTATTATTCAAGTAATCTCCAATTATTTTAGGTGCTGATAAATCAACTAAATCCCAGTTATTTATATTTTTTGTATTTTTAAGATAAAAATCAAAAACCTTTTCTTTATCTTTTTTTTCAACTAAAATAAGAAGTCCAGTAAGCCTGTATTCATGAATCTTAGAATTAAGTAGCTTTTGAATATCTCTAAAAGGAATATCTACATATTTTTTAGCAATAATTCTTTGAACAGGAACTACAATTCCTAAAAAAATATCTCCCTCACCATATTCTCCCTTTCCAGTTTTAAAAAATCGAGATAATATAGCCGCTCTTTTTTTATCTCTTTTTGATTGTAATTCTTTTATTATATCCATAATTCAACTAATCCTCCGAATAAACAAAGTAACCCGAATATCATTGTTAATGTTGAAAAATTAATTTTCTTGGAAAAATCTAAAATTATTTTAAGAGATACTATACCAAAAATAAAGCTTGATAAAAGTGCAACCCATGGGAAAGATGAAATAGTAGGATTACTTAAGAAAATATAACCTGATGATGCAGCAACAGCAGGCAATGATATTAAATATGATTTTTTTAATATCTCTGATGGGTCAACTTCTTTAAGGGATAATCCAAATATAGTTGCTCCAGAACGCGAAACTCCAGGAATAACAGCTATTCCTTGCAATATACCAACAATAAAGGAAACAATGTCATCACTTATTTTTAATTTAATATTTTTTCTTTGAAACCAAGATGTTAAAAGAAGTCCCAATCCCATTAAAAATAACAATCCTGAACCGATACTAATATCACCTATTGTTTTATAAAGAATAAAACCTAATGCTAAAGAAACGAAAGATGCAATAACAAAAAATCTTACTAATTTTTTATCTTTCAAAAGAATTAAATCTACTATCTCTTTCCTGAAATAGATAATAATTGCTAACATTGTTCCCAAATGAAGAAATAAAGAAAAATCAATATTATTAATATCAGTAACTATAAAACTTGAAAAAAGAGTTAAAACTCCTTCACTTGATATTGGTATCCATTCAAATATACCCTGCAATGCTCCTAATAAAATATATTCCCACATAATATTATTTTTTTATTTTAATAAATCTATATAAACCAAATTGGTCTTTTTCAAAATTATATTTTGAATATTTTTCTTTCACTATTTTTTCTATTTTTTCCTTTTGTTCTGGATCAAATTCCATTATAATCAAACCTTTATCATTCAAATAATTTTTAGCTTGTTCAAGAAATTTTTCTATTATATCCATACCGTCAAATCCTCCATATAAGGCAATTGCTGGCTCAAACTCTTTAACATCTTCTCCAACTTCAGAAATTCTATTTTCTGCAACATAAGGAGGATTTGCTAATATAACATCATAACCATCATTAATTCCTGAGAAAATATCTGTTTTTAATACCTTGCACCTATCTTTATCTATCTCATTAATTTCAATATTTATTTTTATTTGTTCAATAAATTCATCTTTTATTTCCCCAAAATCACATAACGAGCCCTTAATGTTTTTTAGAATAGATATACCAACGCATCCAGAGCCAGAAAATAAGTCTAAATATTTAATCTTATTATTATTTTCTTTAAGAAAACAATCTACCCAATATTCTGTTTCTTCTCTTGGAATTAATGGTCTTTTAGATAAATCTATTTTGGTATTTAAGAAATACTTATAACCTTTTTTGTAATCTTCTGGTAATTCCATTTTAAACAATTAAAATAGATATTATTATTCCAATTGCCAATCCACTTATAATCTCCAAAACACTATGTCCTAATATCTCTTTTAATCTATCAATGTTTTCTCCAGCATTTAATTTTTCAATTAAAATATTAAGTGAACGAGCTTGTTTTCCTGCAGCTCCCCTAATTACTTTAGCATCATAAATTATAAAGAAAGCGAATATCATTGAAATAGCAAAAGACACTGAATTAAATCCAGAAACTAATCCTACTGAAGTTACTAATGCCGAAACTGTAGCGCTATGTGAAGACGGAAAATTACCTGGCAATGCATACAAATCAAATCTAAACTTTTTTTGTTTATAGGTTAAAATTATAGCTTTAATGCTTTGAGCTATAAACCATGATAATATACAAGATGTTAAAATTTTATTTAATAATATTTCTTCAATCATTTTTTATATCAAAAATTTTACTGCTTTCTTTGAATCCTTTAATCATTTTAACTTTATTCTGCGGAACTTCAAAGTAGTCAGAAATAATTTCAATTATTCTCTTATTTGCCATATTTCTTTCAGCTTCTTCTCTAACAAAAACATCAAAACTATCTTTATTTTTCTTAATAATCTTTTCTTCTTTTGATAAGGGAAAAGCCTTAACTTTAATTAACATAATCCTTTAATATTTCAAAATCTTTTTTAAGTATCTCTTTCGTATTTGAATTATATATAGCTACTGCTGGATGATAAAATGGAATAAATAATCTTCTTTTTTCGAAAACCTTCCCGTGAACTTTACTAATTGGTTGAGGGTCAATTCCTAAACTTTTCATCATAAAATTCATTGAATGTCTTCCTAAAGAACAAATAATTTTAGGATTAATAATTTCTATTTGTCTTTCAATAAATTTTTTACATTTGTCAATCTCAATTTCTTTTGGATCTCTATTATGAGGAGGTCTACATTTAATAATATTAGCAATATAAACATCTTCTCTTTTTAGATTGATATGCTCTAAAAGTTCATTCAAAAAATCTCCAGATCTTCCACAAAAAGGAACTCCTGTAGCATCTTCTTTTGCCCCAGGAGCTTCTCCTATAAAAATAATTTTTGCATTATGATTGCCTTGTCCGATAACAGGCAATTTTCTCTCTTTATACAAAGGACAATTAGTACAAGATAAAACTTCTTCTTTAATCTTTTTTAATTGTTCCTCATTGTTCATAAAATTAATTAATTCCCAAAAGTTCTACCTCAAAAATTAAAGTAGCATTTGATGGGATTACTCCAGGAACTCCCCTTTCGCCGTAACCTTTTTCAGGAGAAATAATAAGCTTTCTTTTTTCTCCTATTTTCATTCCGCTCATTCCTTCTTCCCAACCTTGAATAACTTGTCCTACGCCAAGAGTAAAAGAAAAAGGAATTCCTCTATCAACACTTGAATCAAATTTTGTTCCGTTTTCAAGGGTACCAATATAGTGAACTGTTAATACATCCCCTGATTTTGAAACTTCTCCTGTTCCTTCTGTTTTAATTTCTATTTTAACCATTTCTTTATCTTCGTTTTGCTTTGCTAAGAAATCTTCTTCTTTATTAGAATTAAGAAAAAAACAAACTGATCCCACAATAACGAATATTATAATTAATAATAATGACTTTTTCATACTTCTTTCTTATTTTATATCGTAAGAGATATTTACTTTTACCTCAATTTTATTTTCTTTAACAATTATTTCTAAATTATTTCCTGAACCAGTAGTTGAAGTATCAGAAACTATATATGTTGGAATAGTATACTCTTCAGAGAAATCAGAAGCATTACCTATTCTTAATCCCAAAGAATTAGCAATGTCTATAGCTTTTGTTTTAGCATTTGCTATAGCTAATTCTCTTGCTTCTTTCTTCAAAGATTCTTCATCACTAATAATAAATTTTAAGTTACTTGTTTGACTTGCGCCAGCATCAATTGAACCTTGTATTATTCTTCCAATCTGATCATTGTCTTTGATAATAACTTCTAAAGACTCTACTGCTTCGTAAGAAGTAATAACCCTTTTTCCTAAAGGATAAACTGTTAAATCAATTCCTGTCTTTTGCCATTCATATTTTGGATAGATATTAAAGTCTAATGTTTTAATATCTTCTGCATTTACCCCTTGTCTTTTTAGAAAGTCTATAACTCTATTTATTTTTTCTTTGTTTTTGCTTAAAGCATATTCAAGTGTTGGCTCTTCAGTTATTGCTGAAAAAGTAGCAATAGCAACATCTGGAACAGCATAAACAATTCCAGAACCTGAAACATTTATAGTGTTTCCTTGTGAATCTGCTCCAATATATCTTGTTTCTTTTGAAACATTTTGTATAGCAAAGAAAATATAAAAAATTGAAATAACCAAAAATATCATTCCAATAATTATTAGTCCTTTTAATAAAGGATTTTCCATTTTTGTTTCTTTTTCAAAATATTGTGCTTCCATTTTTTTAATTATTATTTATTATTAACTAACTTTTGAACCTATTTTTATATCTTTATCTGTAAACAATAAAGATAAATTATCCTCGTCTTTAATTGCTAATATCATTCCTTCGCTATCAATACCCATTATTTTTTTAGGAGAAAGATTAGCAACAATAACTACATTTTTATTAATTAAATCTTCTGGAATATAGTATTCTCCTATTCCAGCCAATATTTGTTTTTTAGTTTCTCCTAAGTCAATTATAGTTTTAATAATTTTAACTGAACCTTCAACTCTTTCAGCTTCAATTATTTTTCCTAATCTTAGGTCTACTTTCAAAAAATCTTCAAAATTTATTGTTTCCATATTGATATTTTATCATTAAATCTAAAATAAGAAAAGAGCCCCCTGAGGGGCCCTCTAATTGCACGAAATTATTCACCTTTGAAATCCTTCATTGGTCTAGCTTCGTCAACTATTAACTTTCTTCCTTCTACTTCTTTTCCGTTAAAAATGTCTTTTGCTTTTGCAGCATCTTCTTCTGTAGACATTTCTACGAAACCGAAACCTTTTGATCTCTTTGAGAATTTATCAATAATTATAGAAGCTGCAGCTACTTCGCCTGCTTCTGTAAATAAATCCTTAAGAGCTTCATCAGATAGAGAATAAGGAAGGTTTCCTACGTATAGTTTCTTTTCCATTTTTTCTTTTGATAATTGATTTTTTTTACGACCTACTCAATAACAATGAGCATGCACCTTAGTGTTAAGGGAATAATAGTTTAATAATGGATAAATGTCAATGTTTATGTTACTATAATTAAAAAATATGAACAAAATAATAAAAATATCAATCATCATTTTCGTTTTTATAATTATCTCATTTCTTACCAATAATTACATAAAAGAAAGAAATAAAGAGAACAATTTGAAGGAAAAAATGGGACAGATGTTAATTATTGGTTTTAGGGGCACAGAAGCAAATAACAATTCTTACATAATTAAAACAATAAAAGAATTAAATATAGGAGGAGTAATTCTTTTTGATAGAGATAACCCTTCAAAAGGGGAAATTCAGAGGAACATTATTAATGTAGAACAAACTAAGAAATTAATTACTAATATCAAAAATAGTTCTTCTGATATATTTATATCAATTGATGCCGAAGGAGGATATGTTAATAGACTAAAAACTAAATATGGATTTGAAAATATTCCTTCAGCCGAAGAGTTAGGAAAACTATCAGCTGAAGAAGTAAAGTCCCATAGCTTATCTTTAGGAAAAACATTAAAAAATATTGGTATTAATATGGATTTTGCACCTGTAGTTGATGTTAATATTAATCCAAATAATCCTGTAATTGGATATTTAGAAAGATCATTTTCAAATAATCCAGAAACAGTTTACGAATACTCATCCTTTTTTATAGAAGGTCTTCATGAAAATAACATTATATCAGCAATAAAACACTTTCCAGGACATGGAAGCTCAGAAAATGATTCACATTTAGGAGTAGTTGATGTAACAGAAACATATAACGAAATAGAGCTTATTCCTTATAAGAAATTAATAGAAAATGGATATTCAGATATAGTAATGACTGCACACATATTTAATAAAAATATTGATGCAGATAATCCAGCAACACTTTCTTCTAAATTTCTTAAAGATATATTAAGAAATGAATTAGGTTTTAATGGAGTTATTATATCTGATGATATGCAGATGGGAGCAATAGTTAATAATTATGGATATGCGGAAGCTATCATTAAAGCAGTAAATGCTGGATGTGACATGTTGATTATTTCTAATAACGGAGATGAATATAACGAATCAGCTCCAAGAGAAGCAGTAGATGCAATTTTTAATGCAGTCAAAAATGGAAAAATATCAGAAGAACAAATTAACGAATCATATAATAGAATACAAAAATTAAAGGAAAATTACGGCATAAAAAAATAAGGATATTTCTATCCTTTTTTTAGATACCTTTCGTTTATCTCTGAGGCATTCATCAGAAGCATTTGAGATATTTCATCTAAGGAAATACCATCGATGTATAGTCTTTCGGCTATAACAGCGATTATTTCAGAGTCTGCTTCATACTTCCCCCAAGTCATAAAGTAAATACTCGAAAAAAATGAATAGAAACATTCAGGCATTTTTATATCCGAAAATGTTTCCAATTTATCTTCTCCACTCTGCCTTCGGCAACGGACTGCTCTTGATGCTAATCGCACAGCAAATTCTTTTTCATCAACTCCTTTAGAGATATTGATGACATAACTAGTAGGTTTTTTGGGTCTGCTTGACCTACCATCAGCAAGAATAATATATCTATCACCAAAATGAATGCCGATTTTAATTATTTCCAACTTCGGTTCATAGTCAAGAAAATTTAATATCTCTTCAACTGATTCTTTTTTCTTTGAAAAAACTCTTTTAAACATTTCCGCACCTCTATTTCAAATATGCTAAAAATAATGTATCATATTAATTATGAAAATAAAAGACCCGATTTCTGGGCTTAGTCATTTATTAGGATTAATCCTTTCTATAATAGGAACATTTCTTTTGATTTCTTCTGCAGAAGGATTAGTTAAAATTATATCTTTTATTATATTCGGATTAAGCATGTGCTTTCTTTATGCTTCCAGTTCTATTTATCATCTATTTGGACATTCTCCTGAAGAAGTTGACGTTTTTAGAAAAATAGACCATGCAATGATTTACATCTTAATTGCTGGAACATACACTCCTATTTGCTTAATTGCTCTTAATGGAACAGTAGGAATAATTTCTTTAATAAGTATTTGGGTTTTAGCTGTAGCAGGAATATCAACTGTATTTTTTAAGTCTTTCTGGACTAAGACGCCAAGATGGTTTGCTACTTTTTTATATGTTTTAATGGGATGCCTTTCTTTTTTAATACTTTATCCACTATATCAATCAAGTGGAATAGGTATTATTTTTTGGTTATTAGTCGGAGGATTTTTCTATATTATTGGAGCAGTAATATATGCAATTAAAAAACCAAATATCAGTAAAGAATTTGGTTTTCACGAACTATTTCATATCCTTGTTATTTTCGGAACAATATCCCACTTTTGGTGTATATATAATTATTTAGTTTAATTTCCTTTTCTCTTATGTCTTATCCTTTCTACTTCAGTTAGGTATTGTTTTCTCAAACGAACAAAATTTGGCGTTATTTCAATATATTCATCATCATTCATAACGCTCATTGCTTTTTCTATATTTAAAATATCTGGAGGAGTTAATTTAATTGCTTCGTCAGATCCTGAAGCTCTCATATTAGAAAGCTCTTTTCCTTTGTTTGGATTAACCGCTAAATCATTTCCTTTTGAAACGTTACCAATGACCATTCCTTCATAAACATCTTCCGCATGACCAATATACAAAGTACCTCTTTCTTGAAGATTAAATAACGAAAAACCAGATGACTTTCCTGTTGCCATTGAAATCATTGAACCAACACTTCTTTTTTCTATTTCTCCGGCATATGGCTTAAAACCAATCACTCTGCTAGCTAAAATTCCTTCTCCACGAGTATCCATCACAAATTCTGATTTATATCCAAGTAACCCTCTTGTTGGTATCTCAAAAATTATTCTTGTGTGTATTGTATCTGGCTTCATTTCAGTCATAACTCCTTTTCTTTTTGAAAGCTTTTCTATTACTGTTCCAGACATTTCACTTGGTATATCAATTATAACCTCTTCATAAGGCTCTAATTTCTTTCCGTCTTCTTCTTTAATAATTACTTGTGGTTGAGAAACTTGCAATTCGTATCCTTCCCTTCTCATTTGTTCTAAAAGTATAGCAATATGCAATTCTCCTCTTCCATAAACCTTATAATATTCACTTGATGAAAAATCTATTTTTAATCCCACATTTATTTCTATTTCTTTCAAAAGCCTTTCCTTTAATTGTCTATTGGTAACAAATTTTCCATCTTTTCCAGCAAAAGGAGAATTATTAACTAAGAAATTAAGTGATATTGTTGGCTCATCAATATGTATAAAAGGTAATGAGTCTATTTCTAAATCTGAAGATATTGTTTCTCCAATAAAAATATCAGGGATTCCAGCAATAATTACAATATCTCCCGCAGATGCTTCTTCTAATTCTACCTTCTCTAATCCATGAAAAGTAAACATTTTAACAACTTTTCCTTTTCTAACCTCGTTATTAATTCCCTTTACAAAAACATCTTTTCCTTTGTTTATCTTTCCTTCATATATTCTACATATAGCAAGTCTTCCTAAGAAATTATCATAACCAAGGTTAAAAGGTTGTGCTCTTAATTTTTTACTTGCTAATTCTCCTGAAGAAGCAGGATTAACCTTATTAATAATTAAATCTAAAAGTGGAACTAAGTTATCTGACTCATCATTCAAATTTCTTTTGGCAATTCCATCTCTTCCGTTTGCATAGACAACTTCAAAATCAAGCTGTTCATCGTTAGCTCCTAAATCTAGAAATAGCTCATAGACCATTTCTTTAACTTCATCTGGTCTAGCAGCAGGTTTATCAATTTTATTTATAACAACAATTGGTTTAAAACCAAGCTCTAATGATTTTTTCAAAACAAACTTTGTTTGAGGCATGGGACCCTCTTGAGCATCTACTACTAAAAGAACTGAATCAATTGATCTTAGAACCCTTTCGACCTCCGAACTAAAATCAGCATGACCCGGAGTGTCAACTATATTTATTTTAGTGTCTTTGTAGAAAATAGAGGTGTTTTTAGAATAAATTGTAATCCCTCTTTCTTTTTCTAATTCATTTGTGTCCATAGTAAAATTTTCTTCGGCACCACCAGATTGTTTCATTAAAGAATCTGTTAACGAAGTTTTACCATGGTCAACGTGAGCTATAATTGCAATGTTTCTTATTTCCATAACTTAAAAAATCTGCCAAAAAGCAGAATGCTTATTAAACATAGTTAGATTATACTATTAGCGCTGTTTTGTCAAAATTATTTAGCTCCACAACACTTCTTATATTTTTTTCCACTACCACAAGGGCATGGATCATTTCTATTTATTATTTTATCCTTTGGAATATTATCCTCATTAGCATTAGTAATAGGTTTAATACTAATAGTTGCATTCATTATGCCTTCTACCATAACCTTCTCACAATTTTGTAATAATTCATTAAACAATTTTTTTCCCTCTTTCTTATATTCCACAAGAGGGTCTCTTTGTCCATAAGCTCTTAATCTTACAGAATCTTTTAAGCTTTCCATATTTTCTAAGTGCTCAATCCAAATAGAATCAATTGCTCTAATTCCAGATATTCTTTCAATTTTATTCATATTTTCTTTACCAACCTCTTTTTCTTTTTTTTCATAATCACTTTCTGTAAAACCATATTTAGAAAGAAGTGGAAGTATTAATCCTTTTAAGCTATCTTTTTGCAATATTTCATTTCTCTTTGAATAAATAATGTCTCTTTGTTTGTTTAAAACGTCATCATATTCTAAAATATGTTTTCTTGCGTCAAAATTAAAACCTTCTATCTTGCTTTGAGCAGACTCAATACTTCTAGATATTAATCCATTTTCAATTGGAATGTTTTCGTCGATATTAAACCTTTCCATTATTGCTTTAATTCTATCTCCTCCAAATATCCTAATTACATCATCTTCTAATGAAACAAAAAATTGAGTTTCTCCTGGGTCCCCTTGTCTTCCTGCTCTACCCCTTAATTGATTATCAATTCTTCGTGCTTCGTGCCTTTCTGTTCCAATTACACATAAACCACCAAGATTTTTAACTTCTTCGTTTTCTTCAGGAGTAGAAGGAGAACCTCCTAAATAAATATCAACTCCTCTACCTGCCATATTAGTAGCAATAGTTACCGCTCCCTTTTTTCCTGCCTGTGCAATAATTTCACCCTCTTGTTCATGATGCTTAGCATTTAATATATTATGCTTAATTCCTTCTCTTGATAAAAGGGCTCCTAGATATTCATTCTTATCAATTGAAGTTGTTCCAACCAATATTGGCTGTCCTGTTTTATTTTTTTCTTTTATTTCCTCTACAACCGCTCTAAACTTTGCTTCTTCTGTTTTGTAAACTTTATCACTCAAATCTTTTCTTATTGCTTTCTTATTTGTTGGAATAATAGAAACCTCAAGACCATAAACTTTATCAAATTCTTCTGCTGATGTTTCTGCAGTTCCTGTCATTCCTGATAATTTAGAGTACATTCTAAAATAATTTTGAAAAGTAATTGATGCTAATGTTATTGATTCTGGCATAATCCTTACACCTTCTTTTGCTTCTATTGCTTGATGAAGCCCTCCTGACCATCTTCTTCCGGGCATCATTCTACCTGTAAATTGATCAATTATAATTACTTCTCCATTCCTAACAACATAATCTTTTTCTTTCTTAAAAAGTATTTCTGCTTTAAGGGCTTGTTCTAAATGATGAAGATATTTAGACCCTCTTTCATCATATATATTTCCCATTCCTAATATATTTTCAACTTTATTAATTCCATCCTCAGTTAATGTAACTGCTCTCATTTTTTCATCTATTTCATAATCTTCTTCCTTTTTTAATTTAGGAATAATTTTTGAAAATTCAATATACCATTTTGAGCTTTCTTCGTCTGGAGCAGAAATAATTAAAGGAGTTCTTGCCTCATCAATTAATATAGAATCTACCTCATCAATAATTGCAAAATTAAAACCTCTCTGTGATTTACTATTTAATTCATAAACCATATTATCTTTTAAGTAATCAAAACCAAACTCATTGTTTGTTCCATAGGTAATATCTGCATTATATGCTTCTTTTCTTGTACATGGTCTTAAAAAATTCTCAACAACTAAAAATCCTCCAAGTTCATCTCTTTTTTTATCATCTTCTTCTTTCTTGTATTCAGGGTCATACAAAAAAGATTGATCATGATTTATACATGAAACAGTTAATCCCAATGCATTATAAATTTGTCCCATCCAAACAGCATCTCTTCTTGAAAGGTAATCATTGACAGTAACTAAATGACAACCTTTCCCTGATAAAGCATTTAAGTATAAAGGTAATGTAGCAGTTAATGTTTTTCCTTCACCAGTCCTCATTTCAGCAATTCTTCCCTTATGTAAAGTAATTCCTCCAATTAACTGACAATCAAAGTGTCTTTGATTAAGGGTTCTTTTACTAACCTCCCTTACTAACGCAAAAGCTTCTGGCAATATATCATCTAAAGATTCTCCTTTTACTATTCTTTCTTTTAGTTCTGAGGTTTTTTTAAGTATATCCTCCTTTGATAGCTTATCAAAATCAACTTCAAAGGAATTAATTTTAGTTACTAAGGAGTCTAAACTTTTGATATATTTATCATTAGCGTTGCCAAAAATTTTATCTATAATATTCATAAACTCATACTATCTCAATATATAAAAAAGGTCAAAGCTTTCTTCTTAATTCAAGAGAGTTCTTATCTTTGTACTTTTTAATTTGTATTATTAGATCTTTTTCAGCTTCCGAAAGAGAAGAACGAAAATTTTCTTTCTTTGAAACAGACCTTAGCAATTTTCCCTTAGGAACCTGTACTTGCATTTCTGCTCTAAAAATATCTCCTTTCTGATGATGTTTTGTTGTTTTATCTAATTCAACCTCAAGGATTAATCCTGAATAATCTGATAATAATTTATCTATTTTTTTTGCTTTATTGTTTACAAGTTTTTTTAAATACTCTGTTATTTCTATATTTGTTGTTTTTATTTTTATTTCCATGTTTTTATAACTAAAACAACTCAAATAGAGTTGCTTTAGTGAAAATTATTATTTCTTTTTTGCTACTTTCTTTTTAGCAGGAGCCTTTTTTGCTACTTTCTTTTTAGCAACAACTTTCTTTACAGGCTTCTTTGCTACTTTCTTTACAGGCTTCTTTGCTACTTTCTTTACAGGCTTCTTTGCTACTTTCTTTTTAGCAGGAGCCTTTTTTACTGCAGCTTTTTTTACCGGCATTTTTTTAGAAAAGTTAAACTTAATTAATCGACCTTTTCTTATTACAAAAATCAAATTTCTATTTATATTTTCTCTCTTATTAAAAAATTTGTCAATAGTTTTTAATTAAAAATTTTAATTTCTTCCTCGAGATCAATTGAAAATTTTTCTTTAACTTCTTTTTTAATAATTTTTATTAAATTTAATACATCATCTGAAGAAGCATTTCCTAAATTTATTATAAAATTAGCATGCTCTTCAGATATTTTTGCATCCCCTATTTTCATTCCTTTCAGCCCTGCTTTTTCAATTAATAAACCAGCAGAAAAATCATTTCCATTTTTAAAAATTGAACCGACAGAAAAACCTTTAGGTTGTTTTAAACTTCTTTTATTCAAGTTTCCTCTAATTCTTTTTTCAATTTCTTCTTTATTACCACTATTCATTTGTATTTCTGCAGAAAGAATAATTAAGTTATTATTATTTTTAAAAACACTGTTTCTGTAAGAAAAATGGCAATCATCTTTATTATATTTTTTTTCAATTAATTTTCCTTTTTTTAATTCTAAAACATTAACACTTTTTATTATATCAGAAATAGATTCTCCAAAAGCTCCAGCATTTCCATTAATAGCTCCCGCCAATGTTCCAGGTATTCCTACTGCCCATTCAAGACCAGAAAGAAGTTTTGTTTCAGAAATTAAAACTGAAAGAGGTATATTTGCATCAACATTAATTATATTATTTTTATTTACTATTGAATTAATTAATTTATCTTGTTTATAAACAATAATAATTCCATCATATCCTTTACTTGAAAAAAGAATATTACTTCCACCTCCAATGACTAAAAAAGGAAGGTTGATATTATTAGCTTTTTCTATTATTCTTTTAAGCTCTTTCTTATCAGATACCTTTAATAAAAATTTTGCGTTACCTCCAATTCTAAAAGTACTATATTCTCTTAAAGAAACATCTGCTTTAATTAATGGAAACTCATTTTTTAATCCTTCAATAATAGTCATTCTTTAATTTTTTTAATTACCTTTATATTATTAGGGTTTAATTCAAAAGCTTTTTTATATTCTATCATCGCTTCTTCTTCTCTTCCACTTTCTTCAAGAGTTCTACCTATAGCAAAATATATTTCATAATTTTGAGGAGCTAATTTCTTTGCTTTATCATATATTATTAAAATTTCTTCTGTTTTATCATCAGGGAAAAAATTAATATTCTCATAAATTAATCCTAAATTTTGCCAAGCTTCAAAATTGTTATTATCTATTTCTGTTGCTTTTTTCGCATATTTTTCAGAAAGAGAAACATTTTCTTTAATTAGTTCATCTCTCTCTTTTATCTTTTCTTGTGTAACCCACCTTTCCTCAAAATATGAACTTGCCTTTAATAAGTATAGTTTTGATATAAAAATATTGTATTCGCTCAAATTAAATTTTTGAGTTGCTTTCTCTGCTTCAACTATAGACTTAATTAATGGTTCTTCATTGTTAAAAAAGTTAATCGCTTTATTGTAATAATCTTCAGCTTTTAGATAGTTATAATGACCAAAAATAATAAAAATAAATAATAAAATTATCGGCAAAAGTAAAAACCTATTGAATTTAATTTCTTTCCCTTCTTCGTCCCAAAAAGCTAAAAATATAAAAAATAAAAGTATTAATAATAAATTGATATTATAAAAAATAAATAAAGTAGTCGTACAAAATAATGCTGGAAAAATAAAATCATCTTTTTTTAGGAAATCATCAAACCCTCTACGATAAACAATAAAAATTAATGATAATAAAATAATTACTCCAATTGTCCCTACTGTAACTATAAAAGTAAGAAGCATATTAGAGCCTTCATTAAAGACTATAGATGGATTTATCAAATTAATTTCTTTATCTTTATATAAAGAAAATTGATAATTATATGTAGATAACCCAGAACCAATTAAGAAATTCTTAGGATTATCTAATAAACTTTCTTGAGCAATTGATAGGCTATATTTATAAGGAATACTATCTATCTTTGATGAATTTGAAAAATTAAAAAAAGCTAATGAAATCAAAAAAATAGCAATTATTCCAATAAATTTTTTATCTTTATATTCAGAATTAGAAAACATTTTCCAAATATAAAATAAAGAACCTAAAACAACAACAAACCAAGCTATTTTAATGTTTAAAAAAATCAAAAAAGAAAATAAAAGTATTGAAGATATAACAATAATTTTTTTATTCTTAATACAAAGAGAAATTATTAATGATAAAGAAATAATAATAGCTAATATCTCAGCCTCTCCTCCTTTTATTAAGAATAAAACTATAGATATAAAAATTCCAAATAATAAAAAATTTACAATTTTATATATATCTTCTTTTTTAATTAATCGAGCAAAGAAAAATATTATAAATATGGATATAAAAGCAATTAAACTTTCCCCTCCATTACCCCAAAAACTTATAAATAGATTCTTTGAAAAAACAGATGATAGCGATATTAATAGTAAGAATAAAAAACTAATAATACAAACATTACTATATTTTATCTTTTGTGGTTTAATTATTTGAGATAAAAGAAGAAAAAAAGAAAATAAGATTAAATAAGCTGTATTAAATCCAAAAACAGAAAATATTGGCAATAAGAAAATAAAAAAATAGAAAATATAATTAATCATTGTTTTTAACTGAATTAATGCCAGCAACATAGCCAGTTGTCCAACATACCTGAAGGTTATAACCGCCAGATGGACCATCAACGTCTATTGCTTCACCAGCAAAGTATAAATTATTAATAATTTTAGATTTCATATTTTTTGAATCAATTTCCTTTAAAGAAAATCCTCCTGAAGTAATCATTGCCTTATCAAAACCTAATAACCCAGTAACATTAAATTCTATCTTTTTAAGAGTCTTAATTAATCTCAATCTTTCTTCTTTAGTTAAATTATTAAGTCTTCTTGCTTTTGGAATACTGCTAAAATTGAGGATAAAATGAACTAATTTTTCAGGAATAATAGTTGATAAGTATTTTATCAATAATCTGTTTTTATTAACAGAATTTGAAAAATAATCATTAAGATCTTCTAATGTCATCTCAGGAAAAATATCTAAAAATAATTTTACCTTTTCGTTTTTAATATTTTTTCCAATTTCTTTACTTATATCTAAAATTAATGGTCCGCTCAATCCAAAATGAGTAAATAAAATCTCTCCAATATATTTTTTATTTCCAAGTGAAAGGCCGATATTGCTTAAAGAAATTCCTTGAAGAGACTTAGTCCATTTTTCATTTATTTCAATTGGAGTTAATGATGGATTCAATTCTGTAATAGTATGCCCTATATTCCAAGTAAAAGCATCTCCAGATGATCCTGTATTAGGATACGATTTTCCTCCAGTACAAATGATATAAGACTTCCCTTCTACTGTTTTTCCATTATCTAAGAAGACTCCTTTTACCTTATTATTCTCAATAATTATTTCTTGAACTGGAGAAGATGTTAATATTTTAACATTATTTTTTTTAAGAAGATTTATTAAGAAAATTAAAACATCTTTTGCTTTCTCACTAAGAGGATATATTTTATTCCCCTCTTTTTTTAATTCTA
Source organism: Minisyncoccota bacterium (assembly GCA_028693895.1). GTDB lineage: Bacteria > Patescibacteriota > Minisyncoccia > Minisyncoccales > Minisyncoccaceae > UBA2558. The sequence continues at coordinate 38,937 of JAQUUL010000001.1, read as the reverse complement.
ATTTTTCAAAAAATTCAAGAGTATTATGAAAATTAAAAATAGATAAAGGAGATAATAAAAAGTTACCATTCTTGCCAAATTTCTGAGAAAATTCTCTATTATTTTCTGCAACATATGTTAAATTACATCTTCCCCCTCCTGTTAACAAAAGCTTATTACCAAGTTTCTCATTTTTTTCTATAATAATTACTTTTGCTCCTAAAGAAGATGCACTTATTGCAGCCATCATTCCTGCTGGACCTCCTCCAATTATAACAACATCGTATTTCATATATTATTTACCACTTTTAATTTCAATAACATCTCCATCTTTAACAACATAATCTTTTCCTTCAGTTCTAATCATTCCTTTTTCTCTTGCTTTAGCAAATCCACCACAATCTATTAAGTCTTGCCAATTAATAACTTCTGCCTTTATAAATGTTTCCTCAAAATCACTATGAATTACTCCCCCCGCTTGCGGAGCTTTAAAGCCGTTCTTAATCGTCCACGCTCTTGTTTCATCAGGACCAGTTGTGAAAAAATTAATAAGTCCCAATAGCTTGTAAGCCTTTTTAATTAATTTATCCATTTTAAGCTCTATTCCTAATTCTTTTCTTTCTTCAATAGTTAATGATGAACTTTCTGATTCAGTCAAAACATCAATAAAAATGTGTGGCTTATCACTAAAAAAATTCAAAACATTTGAATCAACATCTTTTTCTTCTCCGTTTAATAGATACAATCTTGGTTTAGATGATAATAATTGATAATTTTTAACAATATAAATTTCTTCTTCGTTTAAAGAAATATCTGAAATTAATTTACTATCTTTCAATGCTTGATAAACCTTATTTAATGTTTCCATTTCTTTTACAGCTTCTTTCTTTCCTGCTCTTACTTCTCTTTCTAAAGATGATATTCTTTTTTCAACGGTTTCTATATCCTTTAATATCATTTCCATATCTAATATCTCTTTATCTCTCAATATATCTGTATCATCTCTTGTTTTAATAACATTTTCATTCTTGAAACATCTTAAAACATAAATTACTGCATCAGTTTCTCTTATGTTTGCAAGGAATTTATTTCCTAGTCCTTCTCCTTTACTAGCTCCCTCAACCAATCCAGCAATGTCTACAAACTCAACCGTAGCATATATTTTTTTAAGAGATTTTGTTAATTCAGCTAATTTATCTACCCTTTCATCAGGAACACAAGTAACCCCAACATTAGGGTCAATTGTGCAGAAAGGATAATTAGCTATATCCACTTGTTTTTGTGTGATTAATTGAAATAATGTTGACTTCCCTACATTTGGAAAACCAACAATTCCTATTTGTAATGCCATTATTTTTTATTCATTAAAATTTGAGCCTCTTCTCTTATCTTTTCTAATTTCTTCCTATTGATTATTTTTGATAATTTTGAAATATCCATATCTAAAACCTCTAAGGCAAGCAATATTCCCTGCTTTTCAAAAACACTAAATATGTTTTTTGTTAACGAAGGAAGAATAGTAACGGGATAAAGTTTTTTTTCTTCAATTAATCTTTCAAGTCCTCTGTTTTCAGGATACTTCCATCCTAATAATTTTATATTCCTACATAATGAATACTTTATCGCTTCCAATGTAAATTTAGAATTTGTTACAATAAAAGACCTTAAGTTTTCATTACTAAAAGTATTTCCATCTTTTATATCTTCTAAAATAGCAAAGCTTTTTAAGGGAACATTAATATCAATTCTTGAATTATTTCTATTTCTATATTTACATTCGCCGATAAAAAAGTATTCTTTATTACTGGCTAAAAAATCTATTTCATATTTAGAACATTTTCCAGCAATAATCTTTCCTGGTTTAATTTTCATACAGTAATTACTTAATACTTTTTTTGTAAAATCTTCAAACAAAAAACCTTCTGGTCCAAGTTTATTTATTCCTTCCTTAAGACTAAATCTCATTGAAATCTGAATGTCTCTACTTCTAAGTTTTTCCTTAATCTTTTTAAATATATCTGATGTTTTAATGCCATCATAAATCTCTTTTTCAATTTCTAAGGATATTTCTTTTGCTAAAGAAAAAGAAGCTCCTGCTCTTAATGCAGAATTATAAACTTTATTAGCAGAGAATAATTGCTTATCTCCATTTAATTTTATAACATTAATCTTGTTCAAATCTTGATTTAATGTCTTCTTTAAGATTTTCATATTTTTTCCCTATTCGTTTAATCGTAAAACTATTTTTTATATAAAACAATCCAACAACAATAATAACTAATCCAATAAAGTATATTATTATTTTCATAGCTTCTATCGGCCAAATTATAAAAGAAACTCCTAAAACTACCGCTGTTAAACCCGTAAGGAAAACTATCCACCAATTACCGCTAATGTTCTTAACATAATTATCAAAAATATTAATTATAAAAAAATTCTTCATAAGTATTATCTATTATCTCCACTTCCATGAAGCTCTCCCCTCTGTTGTCTCGATTGAAGCTTCTCTATATTTTTAAGAGCAACATCATCAAGAGAAACATCAATTTCTTTAGATAGATTTGCAATATACCACAAAACATCTCCTAATTCTTTAGTAATTTCTGACTTTTTTTCGTCTGAGATAATTCCTCCATCATCTCTTATTACTTTTTTAATTTTTTCAGCTACTTCTCCCGCCTCCCCAACTAAACCAAGAGTTGGATATATAAAATTATTGTCTTTATTAGGATAAATAGCTGTTTCTCTCGCTTTTTCTTGATATTCTTGAAATGTCATATATATATTATATTAACTTATTATATTAATAATACTATAGCAAAAAATATCTAAAATTCCAATTTTTTAATTATAAAATAGGCAAGAACCCCGCCCAGCATTGCCGTAACAACTTGAGGCCAACTCATCATTGAAGAAACAATATCGTTATTAACTAATATGTTAGCAAAAACAAAAAGAAAAGAGGCTTTAATAATTCCACCCGCGATTAAAGCTATCCAATAATTTTTAATAACGCTAAAGGCAGAAACAAAAAATATATTACCTATCATAATAAAAGGAACTATAATTGCTAAAGGCATAAACCCTAGTCCTAAAGAGATGATACTTGGTAAAAAACAAAGTAAAAGTGCATTACTTCTACCCAATAGAAAAAAAGAAATGATTAAAGTAGCATTAACAATTGTTCCTGTTATAAATTGATTTCCTATAAAAGGAGCACAGAATAAAACCAAGAAAAGTATTAAAAATTGAACTATTACTAAATTTGATGTTATTGAAATTGATTTATTCATATTTATTTATTTTTAGGAAAATATGTTGTATGACAAGTTTTATGTATATTTTTTTTATTATTTAGAAATTCTTTATATATCATTTTAACTGTTAAACTATCGTGTGCCATCCTTACACTATCTCCGCTATCTATCTTGTATAATGACTGTGCTCTTTTTTTTCTTATTTCATTATTAATCGGTATTGGCTGTCCCCCTCCTCCAATACAACCTCCGGGACATGCCATAACTTCAATATATTCATATTTTTTTAAATCAATTTTATTAATGTTTCCCAATCCATTAACTACAGCTACATTTATATTTTTATTCCCTATCTTAACTTTTGCTTCTTTGACTCCTTCTAAACCTCTGACTTCTTTAAAATTAATATTTTTTAATTTCTTTCCTGTTAATTTTTCATAAACTGTTCTTAATGCAGATTCCATAACTCCACCTGTATTTCCATATATAACTCCTGCACCTGTAGGCTTATTCCAAGGAGAATCAAGAGCGTCTTCTTCTATATTCTTAAAATCTATATTATTTTTCTTAATCAACTTTCCTAACTCTCTAGTTGTTAAAACATAATCTACTGGCCTTAATCCATCTACTTTTAATTCATCTCTTAATATCTCGTATTTTTTAGATGTACACGGCATTACAGAAACAACAATAATATTCTTAGGGTTAATTTTTTCCTTTTCGCTAAAATATGTTTTAATCAACCCTCCTAAAATTATATGGGGAGATCTTACTGAGGTTAAATTTTTAACTATTTCTGGCTTATATATTTCAACATATCTTACCCAAGATGGACAACAAGAAGTAAACATTGGAAGGTTTTTCCCATTATTTAATCTTTCAATTAATTCATTTCCTTCTTCTATTGTTGTAACATCTGCACTAACAGAAACATCAAAAACTTTCTTCGCTCCTAATTTTTTGATACTAGAAACAAGCTTTCCTGTGCTTATAGAACCATAAGGCATATTAAATTCTTCACCAATACTACTTCTAATTGCAGGAGCAAATTGGAAAATAACATACTTTTTTTCAAGAGCTTTTTCAACTTTTTCGATTGAGCTTATTTCTTCAAAGGCTCCACTTGGACAATGAGTTATACATTGCCCACAATAAACACATTCTTTTGACGAGTCTGTAACTACTTGAAAAAACCCGTCTTTTTCTTTTACTGTCAAATACCCTATTCCTTGTTTTTCACACATTTGAACACAATTTTTACAATCAATACATTTTGAACTATCAAAAACTATAGACGGCCCAAACTTTTTTTCTTTAAAACTTTTTTTTCTATCGTTAAATTTTGTTATTTTAATATTGTAATCTTTTGCTAAGGACAAAAGTTTGCATTTATATTTCCAATTACATTGACTGCACTGTTCTATATGTTGAGAAAATAATAATTCTAAATTAATTTTTCTTAATTTTTTTATTTCTGGAGAATCAGTTATTATTTCCATTCCATTTTCAACATTTGTTGAACAAGAAGTAAAAAATCCATCTCTTCCTTTGATTGAAACTAAACACAATCTACAACTACTTTGTGGTTCTAAGTCACTATGCCTACAGACAGCTGGTATTTTTATTCCATTTCTAATTGCAACATCTAAAATAGACTCTCCTTTTTTTGCTGAAACCTCTATGTTGTTAATTTTTAATTTAATCATCTTATTTTTTTGATTAAGCTTTCAAAAGGTAGTGGTATACTTTTCCCTAAAGAACAAAAACTTGATTTTTTAAGGCTAAAAAAGATACTATCTAATTTATCATAATCTATATTTCTTTCTTTTATCATTTCGTATATCCTAAAAGCACCTTCTCTACAAGGAACACATTTATCACAATTTCCTGTGTGAAAAAATTCTGCCCACTTTTCCATTAATTCATACTTATCTGTTTTTTCTCTATTGTATATAGTAATTGAACCTGCTCCAAAAACTGGCCTGTTTAATTCTTGAGGAAGCATTATTTCTCCTGAGGCACCTCCTCCAACTTGAGCAAAAAAATCAAATTCCGGATAATTTTTTGTTTCTTTCAATGCTTGAAAAATAGTAATATCTTCTCTTAGTTCATACACTCCTTGATTTAGAACATCACCATTTATAGAAAAAAACCTAGAATGGTTATATTCACCTTTTGCAATCTTACTAACACAATAAAAAGTTTCTACATTGTTTAATAAGGTAGGACATCCAAATAATCCAGACTCTGTTAAAAAAGGAGGCTTTCTTCTTGGTTCAACTCTTTTTCCTTCAATTGCCTCACAAATAGATGTTTCTTCTCCTCCAATATATCCTGAATCCTTTTTAAAAATAATAATATCTCCAATATCTTCACTAATAGTGTAATTTTTATTCAAATATATATAAGCACTTTTAGCGGAGATAAAATTCTTAGCAATTTTAATTCCATTAATAACATCTTCTAAATAATTATCTAAAATATATTTATCCTTAAAAACATTTGGCTCTCCCTCAGCAGCGTTACAAATAACATACTTTTCTTTCCCTTGCGCTTTTTTAGCTAATTCCCATTTTAAAGCTGTTGAAAAACTTCCACCACCCCTTCCTTTCAGTCCTGCTTCTTTTATTTTTTTAATAATATCCATTTTAATTGATAATTATAAAGCCATCTTTTATTGAATCTCTTATTTCTTCACTTGAATTTGAAGCAATTATTTCTAAAAAGTCTTTTTTATCTTTCATTAACTGTGGTTTAGAAAGAATGATATTTTCTATTGGGTAAAGATTATATTTTTTATAATCTGAATAAACCTCTAAACCAACAACTAAACCTTTCAATGTTTCTTTGATTGGATACTGGTCAAATATAAAATTACCTAATGAATAGAATATTAACTTATTATTATATAATTCAATATTTTGAACAACATGAGGATGTCCTCCTATAATCAAATCTGCTCCAGAATCAATCATTAGCCTTGCAAGTTTTTGTTGAGATACAGAATTAACATCTTCATATTCATTTCCCCAATGAATCAATATAATTAAAAAGGATTCTGGGTTATAAAATTTATACTCCTTAATAGAATCTGATATTTCTTTATTTGAACAATTAAAAGAATATGTTTTATTTATTCCAAAATAAGCAAATCCGTCTTTTTGATATATATTTTCAATACCACAGGTAGTTGGATCGCCCGTGAAACCAATACCAGCGTCTCTTAAAATTTCTCTTGTTTCTTCTAGTCCTGATTTTCCTGTATTAAGAGTATGATTGTTTGCTAATGAAACAACAGAAAAGTTATTTAATGACTCCAAAATCCTTTTATCAAATGAAAAAGTCATTGAAGCGTCTGTAAAGTCTTCTGGCTCTTCATTAATCGGACCCTCTAAGTTTCCAATAACATAATCAAAATCACTTAAAAATCCTTTAATAAGCTCTATAGGATAAGTAAAGGTTGACTTAATCATTAATCTCTCAACTCCTCTATCAAACATCATGTCACCAACAAAGACAATTTTTTCTGTTGAAATATCTGTTTCTTCTTCTATTGCTATGTCAACAAAAGAAGATTGATTAGCATTATCTTCAAAGCTTAAATTTGATAACTGGAAAAGACAAAAAATAAAAAGAATGAAAGATAAAAATAAAAAAGTATTTCTTTTCATAAACTGATTATATCTCTTGAATTTAAAACAATCAAGTGTTATTATTCATCAAATGGAAAATAAATTAATAATATTACCTTTTGATCATCGCTCATCTTTTTTAAAAGATATTTTGAATAAACCTCAAAAAAACAAGGCTAAAGATATGAAAAAAATGATATTTGAAGCCTTTCTTTCAGTTGCAAAAAACAATAAAGACTTTGCTATTTTAGTTGACGAGGAATTAGGCTCTGATATTTTAATTAATGCTAAAGAATTAGGGGTAAAAATTTGTATACCTATAGAAAAAAGCGGTCAAAAAGAGTTGAAATTAGAATTTAGAAATAATTTTAAGGAACATATTGATAAATTCAATCCAGATTATGTTAAAGTTTTAGTTAGGTATAATCCGAACAATATTGATATTAATAAAAAACAACTTAATGTTTTAAGAAAAATCAATCAACTAAACTACAAAATTATATTAGAGCTTTTAGTTCCTCCTACGTCTAAAGAAGCTTCCTTGCCAGATTATGATAAAAAAGCAAGATACATTAATACAATAAAAGCAATTAATGAAATAAAGGAGGTAATAAATGTTAATATCTGGAAATTAGAAGGATTCAATAAGAAACAGTGGGAAGGAATTATTAAAAATATTAACAAAGAAAGTAAGATAATCTTTTTAGGAAGAGGTGAAAATAAAAAAAAGGTGGTAAGCTGGATGAAGAGTGCATCTCACTTTAAAGAAATAATAGGATTTGCTATTGGAAGAACAATATTTTTAGAACCACTTAAAAATTATGAAAATAATAAAATATCAAGAGAAGAGGCAATTGAAATAATTAAGAAAAATTTTATTTATTTTATAGATTTGTGGAATAAGAATTAAAAAAAACAGGAAACATCATATTTCCTGTTTTTTTATCTCTTTTATTAATTAATTTAGAGCAAACGTTGCCTTTACTGTAATCATAATCTCCTTTTCTATTGTTGAAGTATCATACATTCCATAATCAGATATATCTACTGAGTTTGGTTGTAAAACTTGAACCACTCCCATACTTACAGACTTAAGAGATCCTACCTTCCTGCCTGATATATTTTCTGCTCTTTTTTCAGCATCTTCCATAGCCTTTGGCAATAAACTTATCCTTGATTCTGAAAGTCCGCTATAAAAATATTGTGGTGAGCGAGCTGACAATATAACTCCTGCTTCAATAATAGGTTGAATACTTTTTGATATTTCTGTAATTTTATTGATATCTTTTGAATCAATTATAACACTTTGATTTAAAGTATATTGGTCAGAGATACTTGTTTTTTCATAATTATATACTTTATCCATAGAAACAGGAGAAATTGTAAATTCATTTTCACTAACTCCTTTTTCTAATAAAAAGTTTCTAATAACAGTTTCATCGTTTTTCATTTTATTGTAACCTTCATTCAATTCATAGTCATAAACTGTTCTTGTAAAATTAGCATTCCATTTTACCGTATCAGAAGTTACAATTTGTTTAGCTGAACCAGTAACAACTAAAACATTATCAAAACTCTTTATTTGAATTAATGAACAAGATACTATTATTAATCCAATGATAAATGACACACCAAGAATTATAGCTCCGTTTAATATATTTTTATTTTCCATAAGCTTTTAATTTATTATTATTTTCTTTATATTTTCATTATATTACTATTATTAGAAATTGTAAATAGTATTAATTTTAGGAACAATTCCTCCAATAGCGTTTGCAAAATAAATACTAGCGTCTTCTTCGCCGTGAATAACAAAAATCTTTTTAGGAGACATCTTTTTTGTCCACTCTAATAGCATTGCATAGTCGGCATGCGATGAAAAAGAAAATATTGTTGAAATATCCGCACGAATTTCAAGTTTTTTTCCTTCAACATTTATCTTTTTCTCGCCATTAATCATTCTTCTTCCTATTGAACCATCTATCTGAAAAGAAACTATAAGAAGATTTGCTAAAGGATTTCCTAAATATCTTTTAAGATATTTCCCTATTTTTCCTCCGGTAAACATACCGCTACCAGCAATAATTATTTTTGGATTATCACTTTCCATAGCTTTTGAAGAGTTATTTCTAATTATTTCAAAACCATTAAAATCAAAAATATCATCACCAGAATTAATCAGTTCTTTAGCTTCTTTATCAAAAAAACTAAAATACTTTTTGTATATTTGCGTAGCTTTCAGTGCTAATGGACTATCAAGAAAAACTAAAACTCCTTGAATATTTTCATTTTCAAATAAATTATTAAGTCTATATAAAATTTCTTGGGTCCTTTCTAATGCAAAAACGGGTATCAATAATACCCCTTTTTTATTTATCGTTTCTTTCACCTTATCAATTAAAATTTTCTCGCCTTGTTCCTTAGGCTCATGAAGCCTATTACCATAAGTAGATTCTACAAAAAGAATATCAGCATCATTTATAAATTCAGGGTCATTAACAATGGGATTGGGATGATTTCCTAAATCACCAGAAAAAACCATTTTTTTAGTAATTCCCTCTTCCTTAACCCAAACTTCAAATATTGAAGAACCTAATATATGACCCGCATCTCTTAATCTTATTTTTATACAATCATTAATTTCTCTTTCTTCTCCATAATTAAGACAGGTAAAGAAATTCATTAAATTATTGATATCTTTTTCTTTACATAAAGGATGTACAAAAGGTTTCTTTTCTCTTTTTGCAATGTTAAATGCGTCTAACAATATAATTTCTGTTAAATCTTTTGTTGGTTTAGTTGAATATATCCTCCCTTGAAAACCATCCATAAATATCTTTGGAAGCCTTCCGCAATGGTCAAGGTGGGCATGAGTTAAAAGAACAAAATCAATCTCTTCAGGATTAAAAGGAAAATTATCTAAGTTTTTATAATAACTTTTTCCTTGAAACATTCCACAATCAACCAAAAACTTAGTATTTTCTGTTTCAATTAAAATACAAGAACCGGTTACTTCTCGACATGCTCCAAAAAAAGAAATGTTCATTTATTATTAATGTTTAAGGAAGAAAAAGCTCCACTTATTTTAATAATTACTTTTTCTTCTATTTCTTCATAATCAAGTGTTTGATATTCGTTATCTGCCACCTTAATTAAATTATCTAAATCAAGAGATGATTGTTTGGTGTTATCAATTATTTTTAATCCTATTTCTTCAGGAATATTTACTATAATAGAGCTTACAAATGATTCTATTTCTATTTCTGAACTATTCTTAACTGAAATATCAATATTTGAGAAAGATGTATTATTTATTCTTATTTCATCAAACTCAATATTATTAATTTTAACTGAAGATAAAAAACTATCTAAATTAATTATTGTTTTGTCATTAATATACAAATCTATTTTGTTTACAAGATTATCATCATTATTCCAAAAACTTAATCCTGTAAAAGATAAATAAATACTATTGTCGTACTCATTTTTAATGTATTCTGAAAAATTTGTTGTAATGTGTCCAGAAATAAAACTATTAGAATCATTGCTTGATATTTCAATATTTCCTGCCTCTATCAATAAATTAACATTTTCAATAGTATTGTTAATTTCTATTGGCAAAAATTTAATTTCTTTTTTTTCTACCTTAAAAGAATCTATAATTACTAAACTTAAACATGCAATCATTAAAAATATCGTAAAAAGTAGAGAAAATAATGATTTTTTAGATATCATTGACAAACCGATAAATATTAAAAAAATTGGAAAAATAAAGAAAAAATTTATTTTTCCAAGAACTAACATTATCCCGAAAACGATAATAAAAAAACCTAAAAATAGATAATTATTTTTCATTTTCAAAAATTATTTTAACTCCTAATAATATCAATAAAATTGCAAAAAATACTTTCCAGTCTATTAAATTAAATATATTAATATTAAAAACACTAGAGAATAAAATATTAAGACCAATCAATGAAATTACTAATCCTAAAAAACCTTTAATTCCATTATGAGTTGTTAATTCTTTTTCTTTTACATCTTCTTCTCCCTGAATATTAGGAATCATTATTGCTAAAATAATATAAAGAAACAATCCTGCTCCTCCAGCAAAAAAGAGAAGGATAAATAGTATTCTCATTAAAACTGGGTCTACTTGAAAATATTCTCCAAGACCCCCACAAACTCCCCATATAATTTTTTCATTTTTTGAACGATAAAGTTTTTTCATATTTTTTAATCTTTTCTTAGTGCATTAATAGGGTCTGTATTTGCAGCTTTCTTTGCAGGATAAACTCCAAAGAAAATTCCGACACCTACAGAAAATACTAATGCTGATATTATTGATAATAAAGAAATACTATAAGACCAATTTATTCCAAACGAAACTGCTACATAATATATTAAATAAGAAACTCCTAATCCTATTATAACACCAAAGACACCTCCAAGGAAAGTCAAAATACCTGCTTCTATTAAAAATTGCCATAATATATCATTCTTTTTAGCTCCAATTGACCTTCTTAAACCAACTTCAAACTTTCTTTCAGCTACTGAAACATACATAATATTTGTTATCCCTACTCCTCCAACTAATAATGATATTGCTGCAACAACAGTTAAAAGAAAAGTAATGGCTGATAAAACTGTATCAATCATACTTTTAGCCTCATCAATAGTCATTGCTTCAAAATCATCTTCTATAGGATCATCTATATTGTGCCTATCTCTCAATAAATAAATTATATCTTCTTTTGTTTCATTTATCTTTTCAGGATCTTTGACTTTTACTGATAATCCCATAACATAATCTGTTCCTAATATCTTTTTCTGTAATGTAAGCGTAGGAATATAAACTATTGAATCCATATCAAAACCATAATTAGCTCCACTTTTTTTAAGAACACCGACAACCTTAAAAGACATATTTTTGATATAAACTTTTTCATTAATAGCATTTCCATCTCCAAAAAGAAAATCTTTAATTCCACTTCCAAGAATAATAACAGATGAAATTGATTCTTCTTCTTCGACAGAATAAAATCTTCCTTTTTCTATGTTTATTTTTTCAATTGATGGTGCATTTCCTCCATAACCAAAAATCATTACACTTTTTGCTTCCCCCTCTCTTTTAATAATCTCTTGACCAGTAACATATGAATAATGCGCCTCTACATTAGGAAGATTTGAAATAATTTCAACATCTTTATTAGTAAAAGTTGTAATTGATATTCCCGTAGCAAAACCAGTAATACTTCCTGTTGTACTTTTACCAGGAACTCTCACTTCAACATTTATAACATTTGCTCCGTATACCTCTAATTCTGATAAAACCATTGATTTCAATCCGTTTCCTGCAGAAATCATTATAATTAAAGCTGCTATTCCTATTGCTACTGCAATTACAGTAAGAAATGTACGAGATTTTTGTCGCATTAAACTAATAAAGGCTGTTCTAATTTTAGAAATAAAATTATTCATATCTTAAAGCATCTATTGGGTCTAATTCTGCAGCTTTCTTTGCAGGGTTAATTCCAAAAATAAGTCCAATTCCTATTGAAACAGTACAACCTAAAAATACAGAAAGAGGAGAAATAATTAATGTCCAATTATATCCTAATGATTTAATTATTGATGCCATTAAAGCAAGGATTAAAACCCCTACAATAATTCCTATAATCCCACTGACGAAAGTAATTGTTGTTGCTTCTACTAAAAACTGCCAAACAATATCACTTTTTTTAGCTCCAATAGCTTTTCTTAAACCAATTTCATTAATTCTTTCTTGAACAGTAGCAAGCATAATATTCATTATTCCAAAACCTCCTACAATTAACGATATTGCAGCAACAGCTGCTAAAAAAAACTTGAGGGCATCTGTAATTAAAGAAACACTTTCTAATGCTTGAACTGTAGAACTTATCATAAAATCATCTTCAGTAATATCTTCTATATTGTGTTGGTCTCTCATGGTATCTTCTACATATAAAATTGCTTTATCAATATCATTAACATCTGAAATTTTCATTCTCATAAAATTAATATGATTAACTCCCAAGATAATGTTTTGAGCGGTTGATATCGGAATAAGCAAATCTTCATCTTGACTTTGTGCTAAACTTGCACCTTTTTCCTCAAGAATACCTATTACTGTAAAGTTAACTTTTTTAATTTTAATTTTTTCTCCAATTGGGTTGTTATCTCCAAAAATATCTTTTGCTATTTTATTTCCCAAAACAACTACTCGTGCATTACTAATTTCTTCTTCTTTAGTGAAAAATCTTCCCTTTTCAACTACTGCTCTTTGAACATCAGTATAAGAAGCTGTTGTTCCATAAAATGTTATACTTTTGAAGGTTCCATCAATTGATATCATGTCACTTCCCGAAAGATACATTGCTAAAGACAAAATATATGGAGAATTACCATTAATTATTGCTTCTCCGTCTTTATACTTAAGAGAAGTATTTACTATTCCAAAAACAGAAGACGGAGGCCCATCATCGTTTGGGGTTCCAGGCAAAATAGCTACTAAATCAGGTCCTACAGCTTTAATTTCATCTAAAATTAATTCTTGAACACTTTCTCCAACAGAAAGGACAATCATTACAGAAGTAATTCCAATAATAATTCCTAACATTGTTAAAAAAGAACGCATTTTATTGCGAGAAATCATTTGCAAGGAACTCTTTATTGATTCAAAAATATTCATATTATTTATCAAGATTTTCTTTTGCTTCTCGTCTGCAAAAGTTTTGAGAATCTTCAATGATATTACCATCTTTTACCTTTATGATTCTTTCGGCATGTTCAGCGGTAGATGTTTCATGAGTAACTAAAATAATTGTATTGCCTTTTCTGTTTAATTCTTGAAGTATTCTCATAACTTGAGCTCCTGATTTTGAATCAAGATTTCCTGTTGGCTCATCAGCAAAAATAACTTCTGGATTATTAATTAAAGCTCTTGCAATTGCTACCCTTTGTTTTTCTCCTCCAGAAAGTTTACTCGGAGAATATCCAATTCTATGGCTTAATCCAACTTGGTCTAATAAGCTTTTAGCTTTTTCAATTCTTTCTTCTTGAGGCATATCAATATATGTAAGAGGCAATATTACATTTTCTAAAACAGATAAACTACTTAAAAGATTAAATGATTGGAATATAAATCCTACTTTTTTACTTCTCATTTCTGCTAATTGATCATCATTCATTTCTTTAACGTTCTTTTCTTCAAAGAAATAATTTCCATCTGTAGGCTTATCTAAAAAACTAAGGATATGCATTAAAGTTGATTTTCCTGAACCAGAAGGTCCCATAATTGAAACAAAGGAACCTTTTTCAATTTGAAAACTAATTCCTTTCAATACAGAAGTAACAACATCCTCATTAACAAAATCTTTTTTTAAATTTTCAACAGTAATTAACATTTTAATCTATTACCCTTAAGACAACTTCTTCTCCCTCATTTAATCCACTTAAAATTTCTATTTTTGAATTATCCGCTTTAAGACCTGTTTCTACAAATCTTTTCTCAATTTCTCCATTAATTAAAACTCTTACATATTTCTTATCTGTTTCTTCATCATTTAGGATTGCTCTAGATGGAACAAAAATAACATTTTCTCTTGATTCAGTTTTAATTACTACATCAGCGCTCATTCCTGGTTTAAACAAATTAATCCTTTCGTCTTTAATGCTAACTTTTACTTTATAATAAACAACATCTTGAATGTTTGTTGATGAAGGATCAATACTAAGAACAACGCCTTCAAATTTAGTATCTTTACCTAAAGCATTTAAGGTAATTTCTGCTGAATCTCCAACCTTTATTTTTACAACATCTGTTTCTGGAACATCAACATTAACTTCATAATAAGGAGAAAGCATTTCAATCATAACCTCGCCCATACTCATTAACTCTCCTTTCTTTTTATTAATCTTTGTAATAACACCGTCAATAGGAGCAAAAATAATTGCCTTATTTCTTGCAGCGACAGCTTGAGATAAAAGAGCTTCATAGTAACTAATATCTATATCTCTTGGTTCTGCTACTAATGAATCATAGTTTGCATATTGCAATTCAAGATTAGCCTTAGCTGAATCAACTGCTGATTGCGCTGAATTAATATTGTTATTATTTTGAATTTTCAAAAGAGATATTTCATTTTCTAAAGAAGAAATTGTAATCTGAGCACCACTAATGGCTGTTTTTTGATTATCTAATAAGCTTTTTTCAGTCTGACTAATTACACTTTGATATGAAACATCATCACATATATTTCTAATTATTGTTAATCCATTAAGAATCTTGTTCAGTGCTGGTATTGTTTCTGAAATTGTATTATCAATATCTTCTTGAGATTTACTTTCCTTCGCAACATCAATTAAAATTTTAATAGCATCTTTTGGCTTTTTAATTTGATATTCTTGATTATTTCTGACTGTTAAACCATTTTGGTCATTATTTACAAAATATACAGATTTTATATTTTCAACAACTGTATAAGCATTATACATTTTAATATATGTATCTTCTAAAGTATTAAGTGCATAAACATATTTAGAATCAACTGTATTTTTAGAGATGTTAATTGTATCTTGAAGGCCACTCTCTGCTTGTGCTAAAGCAACTTTTGCTGAATTAATTTGTTTTTCTGAGACATTTATTTGTTCTTGTGTTGCTCCAGCTATTTTTTGATTTAATGAAGATTGAGCTTGAGTTACAGAAGCATTTAATTCAGTTAAGGAAAGATTTGCAAGCCATTCTCCTTGTGAAACTTCGTCCCCAACTTCAACTTTAATACTACTAATCGTTCCCATTGTTTCAAAGTTAAGAGATAAATTATTAGATGAATCAACTTTTCCTGTTACATCAACAGTTTGAACCAAAGACCCCTTTTCTATTAATGTTGTTTCAAAATTAGAAACAGTTTTGTTTTGAAATAAAGAGGATATAAACCATATTCCTATTATAGCAAAAACAATTGCAATCCATATTTTTTTTGATTTAAAGTTAATTTTTTTCATATTCCTTATATTATCATTTTTATTATTTTTTTTCAATTATTGTTTAAGAAACTTTTTCTTTTTAAATTTCTTTGATAATTGATTGAAAACCTGTGAACTTCGTCCCTTAATCGCAAGAGCATATTCTTATTTTTTTCAATCCAATCTCCCATTGTAGAATATATTAATTCATCTTTATTTCTTTTTTCACCTTTAGCTATTCCTAAAATAGGAATGTCGTATTTTAAAGCTTTTTTAACTGCATTAATTTGGGAACGTCCCCCATCAATTAATAATAAATCAGGAAATTGCCACTCAGAATGATTAAATCTCCTTTCTATTACTTCTTTAAGACAATCTGTATCACTTTGAGTTTTTACTTTCTTAATCTTGAATTTCTTGTAATCAACAAAATGATTATTCTCTAAAGCTACCATTCCTCCTACCATCACTTCACTTCCTAAATTAGAAATATCGTAGGCCTCAACCCTTTTTGTTTCTTTTCGCTGGTCCTCTATAAATGATTTATCTAATAAAGAGAAATCTACTATTTTCTTCAAAGAAAATATCTGATTCCTAATTCTTAACGCCTCTTCAAAGTTTTTTTCTTTAGCATATTTTTTCATTTCTTTTTCTAAAGAACTAATTAATGTTTTTTTATTTCCTTTTAGAAAGCTTACTAATGGTTTAATTACCTTTTTAGTGTATGTTTTAGAATCTATTTCATTTTTACAAACCCCTAAACATCTTTTAAGTTGATAATCAAAACACGGCTTTTCTTGGTTTGGTTCGCAACGAGAAATATAAAAAAGATTATGTAATATTTTTAATACTTGAGAAATCTTAATCCCTGCATAGGGACCAAAAATATATTTATAATCTTTATCATTTAAGTTGTTTTCTCTTACTGCTTTTAATTTTGGAAACTCATCTTTTGTAATAACTAAAAAATTCCAACTTTTATCATCTTTTTCTTTGATATTGTATTTTGGCTTTAATTTTTTAATATAATTTGCTTCCAATATTAAAGATTCTATTACTGAATCAACAACCTTCCATTGAACTTCATCTATTGTTTCAATAAAAACCTCTATCGGCCTAAATGTTTTTGGTTTTAAATAACTTTTAACCCTATTTCTAAGAGAGGTTGCTTTTCCAATATACATAAGAACCCCTTTGTTATAAAAAAGATATACTCCCGGCAAATCTGGTATTTTTTCAATTTTTTTTCGCCAGTCTTTCATTTTTAATTATTTTTTTTAAATACATTCCTGTCCATGTAGACATTTTAGAAATCTCTTCTGGAGTTCCTTCGCCTACTACTTTACCGCCATTAATTCCACCATCAGGTCCTAAATCAATAATCCAATCTGCACATTTTATAAAATCTAAATTATGTTCAATTACCATAACTGTGTTCCCCGCAGAAACTAATTTCTGTAAAAGGATAATTAATTTTTTAATATCATCATAATGAAGACCAGTTGTTGGTTCGTCTAATAAATAAAGTGTTTTATATGTGCTTCTCTTGCTCAATTCTCTACTTATCTTTATTCTTTGAGATTCTCCACCAGATAAAGTATTAGATGATTGCCCTAAAGTAATATAACCTAAACCAACCTCATTTAAGACTTTAAGTTTATCATTAATTAAAGGAATTCCCTTGAAAAAAGATTCAGCCTCTTCAATTGTCATATCTAAAACATCGTTAATGTTTTTATTCTTATAATGAACAGATAATGTTTCATCATTAAATCTTTTTCCCTTACAAACGTCACAAACAATTTCTACGTTTGGTAAGAAATGCATTTCAATTTCTAAAGACCCCTTACCTTCACAATTTTCACATCTTCCTCCTGCCCTATTAAAACTAAATCTACCAGCCTTAAATCCCTTCATTTTTGCTTCAGGAATAGACGCAAATATATTTCTAATTTCATCATATGCTTTGGTATATGTTGCTGGATTAGAACGAGATGATTTTCCAATTGGAGATTGATCCAGTCTAATTACCTTATTTAGATACTCTATGTTTTTAATATCTTTAACCTTTACATCTCTCTTAAAATGATTAATTCTACCTGTTACATATTTGTATATAACATCATTCATTAATGTTGATTTTCCTGAACCAGAAACACCAGTTAAGCATATTAATTTCCCCAATGGAATATCTATATTAATATCTTTTAAGTTATGTTCACTCGCTCCAATTATTTTTAATTTAGGGGTTGTAAGTGAGACTTCTCTTCTTTTTTCCGGCATTTCTATAATTTCTTCTCCTCTTAAATACTTTCCTGTAAGAGACTTGCTTTTACTTTTATTATCAATTAATTCTTTTACTGTTCCCGAATACATTATTTCTCCCCCATGTTTTCCTGCTCTAGGGCCAAAATCAACAATCCAATCACTATCTAAAATAGTATCTTCATCATGTTCAACAACAATAATTGTATTTCCTGAATCACGTAAATTTCTTAAAGTTTTAATTAACATTTCATTATCTTTTTGATGAAGACCTATTGTAGGCTCATCTAAAACATAAAGTGCTCCAACAAGTTTTGTTCCAACTTGAGAAGCAAGTCTTATTCTTTGAGATTCTCCCCCTGATAATGTTCCAGTAATTCTATTAAGATTAATATAATCAAGACCAACATCCATTAAAAATTGCAATCTGTTAATTATTTCTTTTAATATAATATCAGCAATTTCTTTTTCTGTTTTACTTATATTAATGTTAAGAAAAAAATCTAAAGCTTTTTCAACTGTAACCTCCGTTACATCCCAAATATTTTTATTATTTATTTTAACGCTTAGTGCATTTTCATTTAATCTTTTTCCCTTACAAACTGAACATATTTCATTGGTATATATATTTTCAACTCCTAAACCACTGCAAGCTTTACAATAACCAAAAGGACTATTAAAACTAAAAAGTCTTGGTTCAATCTCAGGAAAACTAAAATCACACTTAGGGCAAGAATATTTTGTGCTAAATATCTTTTCTTCACCATTAGGAAAAACAATCAAACAAATCCCATCAGATATGTCTATAGATGTTTCAATTGCTTCATTTAATCTAAATTCAAAATCATCGTCTATTTTAGAAAAATTAATTTTATCAATTATTACTTCAATATTATGCTTAACTTCTTTTTTAATAAAAACTTTTTCTCTTAAACTTTTGATTTTTCCATCTATTCTTGCTTCATTAAAACCTGCCTCATACACATCTTGTAATTTTTGATAATATTCACCTTTCCTTCCTCTAACAATAGGAGAAAGTATTTTTAATTCTCCTGTTTCTTTTAAAAAACTTTCAACCCTTCTAAATATTTCATCATTTGTCATTTTTTCAATTTCAATTCCACATTGAGGACAATATGGCTTTCCAATTCTCGCAAAAAGAACCCTTAAATAATCGTATATTTCTGTAATTGTTGCTACTGTTGATCGTGGATTACTATTATGAGCTTTTTGACTAATTGAAATAGCTGGAGAAAGTCCTGTAATCTCATCTACATCTGGTTTTTTCATTCCTCCTAAAAATTGCCTTGCATAAGAAGAAAGAGATTCAATATATCTTCTTTGCCCTTCAGCAAAAATAGTATCAAAAGCAAGACTTGATTTTCCCGAACCAGACAAACCAGTAAAAACTATCATTTTATTTCTTGGCAATTCAAGAGATATATTTTTTAGATTATGCTCTCTTGCCCCTTTTATTATTATTTTGTCCATAAATTTTTTGTTCTAATAAAATAACTTCGTCTCTTAATATTGCTGCTAATTCAAACTCTAACTTTTCTGCAGCTTCATTCATTTTTTCTTTCTTCTCTTTAAGTATTTCTTTTAAGTCTTTTCCTATCGCCTCTATTTCTAATATCTTTTCAATTTTTCTTTTTCCATCAGTTCTTTTGTCCTCTACACCAAACTGTTCAATAATATTATTAATACTTTTTTCAATTGTTTTTGGTGTAATTCCATTATCCTTATTAAATTTTAATTGGATTTTTCTTCTTCTGTTAGTTTCTTTAATAGCTAAATCAATAGATTGAGTATTTTTATCAGCATATAATAAAACTTTTCCGTTAACATTTCTTGCCGCTCTACCTATAGTTTGAATCAAACTAGTCTCATTTCTTAAAAAGCCTTCTTTGTCAGCATCTAAAATTGCAACCAAAGAAACTTCTGGAATATCCAGCCCCTCTCTCAATAAATTAACTCCGATAATTACATCTATTATTCCTTTTCTCAATTCTGTAATTATTTCAATTCTTTCTAATGTTTTAACATCACTATGAATATATTTAACTTTTATCTTTTTTTCTTGAAGAAAACTTGTAAGATCTTCTGCCATTCTTTTAGTTAAAGTAGTAACTAATGTTTTTTCTTTATTTAAAATTTGTTCATTAATTCTTTCAAGTAAATCTTCTACTTGAGATTTTGGACCATTAATAGGACGGACAATAACATCAGGGTCAACAAGTCCAGTTGGTCTAATAATTTGCTCTACCACTTGTTTACTTTTTTCTAATTCAAAATTTTTAGGAGTTGCTGAAACATATATCGTCTTTTTAGTTAGATTTTCAAACTCATCATATTTCAAAGGTCTATTATCATAAGCACCTTCTAATCTAAAACCATAATCTATTAAAGATTTTTTTCTTGCTCTATCTCCAAAATACATTCCTCCAATTTGTGGAATACTAACATGAGATTCATCTATTACAGTAAGAAAATCTGGATCTGCAAGGTTAAAATAATCAAGAAGTGTGAAAGGTGGTTCTCCTTTTTTTCTTCTATCAAAATAACGAGAATAATTTTCAATTCCCTGGCAATATCCAATATTTTCTATCATCTCTATATCATAATTAACTCTTCTTTCTAATCTTTCGTATTCTAATAATTTTCCTTCTTTTTTGAAATAATTTAATCTATTTTTCAAATCATTTCTAATCTCTATTAAAGCATTTTTTCTGTTTTCTTCATCATAAACATAGTGCTTAACTGGAAAGATATAGACACTCTTAACTTTTTCAATTAGATTTCTTCTAATTGGTTCTATTACTTCAATTAATTCTATTTTTTCTGTAATTTGAATACGGTAAATTATCTTCTTATTTGATGGCATAACTTCAAGCGTTTGCCCTCTTAATCTAAAAGTTCCCAATCTTAAATCATTATTAGTCCTTTCAAAGTTCATCTCAATCAATTTTCTGGAGATATTTTTTCTATCGATATGTTCTCCAATTTTCAATTCCAATACTGTTTTCATATATTCACTAGGAGAACCTAAACCATAAATACAAGAAACAGATGAAACAACTATAACATCTTTTCTTGTTAAGAGTGATTGAGTGCAAGAATGTCTAAGCCTATCAATTTCTTCATTAATTTGAGCTTCCTTTTCAATATATGTATCAGTTTTAGCCATATATGTTTCTGGCTGATAATAATCATAATAACTAACAAAATATTCTACGGCATTATCAGGAAAAAATTCTCTAAACTCATTACATAATTGTGCTGCTAATGTTTTATTATGAGAAATAACTAAAGTTGGCTTCTGAATATTATTAATTACATTAGCAATAGTAAAAGTTTTACCTGATCCAGTAACACCAAGTAGTGTTTGCTTATTAAAACCCTTCTCAATTCCGTGAGTTAGTTTTTCTATTGCTTTAGGCTGGTCCCCTTTTGGTTTTAATGTTTTTTTAAGCTTAAATTTCATATTGATTGAAATTTAATTATAACTAAAAAAACACTACAAATCAATCCCAGACTAATTAAAATATTTTATAAGAGATTCTTTAAAAAGATCTATATTTCCATTTTTAATTGTAAATCCTGCAGCAGGAGGATGCCCTCCATACATAAGTAATAGATTCTTACAACTATCCATTGCTTTAACAGCATCAAACCCCTTAGGAACCCTTACAGTTCCCCTGCTATTTTCTTCGCCTTTTCTGTATATAAAGACAGGTTTATTAAAAAAGTTACATAATCTTGAAGCTACTGCACCCAAGTATTCCCCTTTCCAGAAATAAGAACCATCAAAAATAATATTACTTTCTTCTTTTGAAAATTTTTCTATTAATTCATTCGTTAACTGAGCAACTTCTCTTTGTTTTTTATTACTCTCGTCAATTAGTTCTTTTGCAGTTTCAACGGCCCTATCAAAATCATTCTCTAATAAAAATAAATATGTCTTATGAACATATTCATTCATTGAAGAAGAGTTTAATGCACTATTTACTTTTGAAACCATATCTCTTTTAGAAGTAAAATCCATTGGATTTAAAATTGAAAAAATAGCTCTAATTGATGGCCTATTGCTCATTTCTATCTTTTTTAATCCTTCTTCTATCCATTCTTTATTCTCTCCTTCCTCAATCATCATATCTGATATTGTTCCTAAAGCTACTAGTTCTAAAAAGCTTTCTCGGAGCATCGGAGACATTTTATCTTTTAATATTTCCTCGGCTAACTTAAAAGTTAATCCAACATTAGCATATTCTTTAAATAAGGTTTCGTCTCCTTCTTGTTTCGGAGCGACAACAATCTCTGCATCTTCAGGGACAAAATCTAAAGGTTTATGATGGTCAACAACTACAATAGAAAAACCGCTTTTTTTAGCATCTTTAATTTCTTCAAAATTAGTAATTCCACAATCTAGAGTTATAATTAATCCTTCTTTTGTTTTAGATTTTATAAATTCCAAGGCTTTGGAATTTAATCCATGCCCATCATTACGCATTGGAGAAAAAGCAAGAATATCATTATCTTTAGAGATATTATCTATGGTTTCTTTTAGAATAATCATTGAAGATATGCCATCCATATCTGAATCACCATATATAATAATTCTTTCTTTGTTTTTTGTTGCTTTTATTATCCTTTCTGCTACTTTTTCAATGTTTTTAATTTTCATAATCTAATGCTTTTATTCCTGGAAGCTCTTTTCCTGATATAAAATCAAGCATAGCTCCACCACCTGTTGATATATGATCAAATTGATCTTCAATGCCAAGCTTTTGAATAGCCTCTACTGTTTCTCCTCCCCCAACTATTGAAAAAACATTATGATTATTTTGTCCTATCATTTTAGCAATTTCTATTGTTCCATTACTAAATTTTTCTTTTTCAAAATATCCCAATGGTCCATTCCAAATTATTGTTTTTGCTTCTCTTAAAATCGCCTTATACTTCTCGATCGTTTCAGGGCCAATATCATATATTTCTTCCTCGTTTCTAACATTTCCAACTCCTCCTATCCTTATATATTCTTCATCAAAATTACATAAACCCATCATTCCATCTATTGGTAATTGTAGCTTTGGGTCAAAAAGATTAATTTCCTTTGAAATTTCTATCAATTCTTCTTCTTCAGAACTCATTAAATCTTTAACATAAATTCCTTTTGAAGTAAGTAATGTATTTGCAACTTTTCCTCCTAAAAGCACATAATCTGATTTTTCTAATAAATTTTTAATAACTTTTATCTTGGTAGAAGCTTTAATTCCACCAATAATTGATACAAGTGGTCTTTCTGGAAGAACCAATGCATCTGAAAGAACTTTAATTTCTTTTTCTAATAATAATCCAGGGAAAGATGGTAATATCTTAGGAACACCAACTATTGACGCATGCTCTCGATGACAAGCCCCAAATCCATCTTGAATAAAAATATCTCCAAGCCTTGATAGTCTTTTTGAAAAATCATCACTATTTTCTATTTCTCCCTTATAGAATCTAAGGTTTTCTAAAACAGCAACTTCTCCATTTTCCATTCTTCTTATCTCTGCCTCAACTCTTAATCCAACTGTATCACTAATAAACTTAACTCTGCCCCCTATTAATTGCCATAGCCTTTTTGCTGCTGGTTTAACAGAATACGCTAAGTTCTTTTTTTTAGGTTGACCTAAATGAGTAATTAATATAATTTTAGCACCATTTTCTCTTAAAAAATCTATAGTAGGTATTAATTTTTTAATTCTAAAGTCATCTACAACAATTCCATTATTAATCGGAACATTTAAATCACATCTAACTAATACTCTTAATCCTCTTATATTTTGATTTCTAATATTATTCATGTCTATATTCTACTAAAGAATTATTCTAATAGCAACTTTTTTAGATTAAAGGAAATTCTAATGTAATTTGTGTTCCAACATCTTCAATTGAATCAACCGATATTGAACCCTTCATTAATTCAACAATTTGTTTAGTAATCCATAATCCTAATCCTGTTCCAACAACATCTTCAGTTTTTTTATTTTTTACTCTATAAAATTTCTCGAACAATCTTTCTCTTTCTTTTGTGTTCATTCCAATACCTGTATCTTTAATAGTTATTATTAAATTATCATTTTTATTAAATGTTTTTACTTCTACGCTTCCTGAATTAGTGTATTTAATAGCATTACCTATTAAGTTTATTAAGACTTGCCTAAAACGGTCTTCATCAATTTCAATTAAATCTTTAACTTCATTATTTTTTTCAAGAAATAAATTAAGATTTTTCTGTTTAGCTTGAATGCTCATTTCATCTATTATTTTTTCGATAATTGAATGCACACTTAATTTTTTAGTTTCTATTTTTAATCTTCCTCTGTTCTATTTTTAATGATTAAAAGAATAGAAATTAAAATCACTATAATTGATATTCCTCCTAACAAATATAATTTAAGAATATCTTCTGCTTTAGTATTAACTTGAGAGACGTTGCCTTGTAAAAATGTTTCATCAATTGATACAGCTTGAGCTTCCTCAATAAAGAACATTTTCGGCATACTTGATTCAATTATTTTTCCTTTATCATTATGAAGAACTGCATATACTTCATGGGTTCCATCAACCATTGATTTATCCAAGGAGTATATCCAATTACCATCTTGATCTGTTTCAACTGTAACTACTATCGGCATTGAACTATATATAAACAATGTAATAACTTGATTTGGTTCTGCCTTGCCTTCAATAATTAATTTAGAATCATCGGTTTTAACTGTAGAAACTAATAATTTTTCTCCTTGAGATTCAGAAAATTTTGGCTGTTCTAATGGTATTTTTTCAACTATTGCCCTATCCACTCCTTTTAATTTATCTATATTATAATTTTCACCTATCCTATTTATTACATCATCAGGCAAGTTGCTATTACTGTTATTGATAGAAATTCCTACAGATGAAAGATTTTGTTGAATTTCATTTTTTTCAATAGGAATTAATATCGCACTTGTTTCTTCTGAAATAACAATTGGTAATTTATTTACATTAATTTCTTGATTTTCTGTCTTTATTATTATTTTTTGATTTTCTTTTTGAATAGCTATTTTTTCTCCAGCAATATTTGATAAAATTTCGTTATCATCTTCGTCCAACATTGTATCAAGTTCAGATAAAATAACATTATCTATTAACGAAAGACATTCTTCATTACTTAATTCAACACATTTTAATGGTTTACTATAATTATTTAAAAAATATTCTCGACATCCATTTTTATCTTTAATTCCTAAAGATAAACAAGCAGGAACAGTTTTCAATTTATAAAGATACATATCGCACTCCACCTTATCTGTTATTCCTGCCTTCTCGCAATCTCCTAATATAACTTTTTCTTCAACAATCTCTTCCTCTTTCACAGGGGCAACATATTCACAATTTCTAACTAAAATTGGAGATCCAATAGAACAATTGGCAGGCATCTTAGAAAAAGATTTTCGTGTTTGTGTTCCATTAGGCTGACACTCTGACCAAGAAGAATAAGTAAAGATACACTGTATCCTTTTAATTTCTTCTTTTACTTCTTCAACAATCTCTTCCTTTTTTACTTCTTCAACAATCTCTTCCTCTTTTACTTCTTCAACATTATTTATTTGTTCTTTGTTTTCCTCTTTAGGGACAACGTATTCACATTCTTCTTTTGTTATTGAATCGTTAATAAAACAATTATCAGGATAAGAACTTAAAATAGTTCTTATTCTAAATCCTTCAGAGCTACATTCTGACCAATCAGAATAATTAAAAGAACATTTACATATTATTTTTTCTGAATCCCAAATTCCACCATCTTGCACACAAACCTGCTTTTTCTGTTCATTTATCGCTTCTGTATCTAAGATATCTAACGAAACTTCTTTTTCAACATTAAAGGATTTTTTAATTATATTAGAGCCATATTTTTTAATGACTCCTGATTTATCAGTAAAGATTATTTCGCTAATGATCCAATCTCCTTTTTCAAAATCAGAAGGGATTGAAAAACTTGCACTCCAATTTTGATCAACTTTTTTTAAATTAACTTCTGTTTTATTTAACTCCGTAGGACTTGCAAGCCTTACTAAGATAGAAGAAATATCTCCTTCTGCAGTAATTGTAATTATAAAATAATTATTTGATTCTATAGAGAAAGGGTCAATATCAATGCTTTTAATCACTGGCAAAAAGGAACTATTATCAAGAATCGTTCCCGATGAATATTGAACTATAAAAAATAAGGGAACAAAAAATAAAAAGAGAAGCAATATTTTTTTAAACATATAAAATAAAATATATCATTATTGGATATATTTTAAGATATATTATTAAAAAAAGCAATTAAAATTCTTTACACTCTTTAAAACAATTTATTTTTTTATTATTAGTTTCCATACATTTAAAAATACATTCTTTTTCCTTTTCGTTAAAGAAAAGTAGTTCAGGAGGAATACTTCCATCATTAAAAGGAGAAAATCTAAAATTAATTGCTCTTCCTATCGCAGGAACATCTTCTTTCTTTATAATTTTAATATCCTTGGCGAAAAAATCAAATTGTTTTGTTTCGCCTACAGAAATGATAAATTGACCCTCCCTTAAATCATAATTATTATCAAATCTTACAGTCCTTAGACCTTGAGGCGTCTTTAATATTAAATAATCATCATGTAAATCATAAATAATTCCCGAAACACCCCTCTCTCTATTATTATCAAAAGGTAGTAAAAACTTTTCATTCATATTCATGGAATAATTTTCAATCTCATTGGGTAAATTTGTAAAAGTAAGAATAGCTCCAAAAAAGATAATTATAGAAATCATAATAATGATTATTTGTCCAAAAGGTTTCCTGTATGATGTATCACTTTTTGTAATTAAATAACCCGAAAGGATAGTTAGTAATATGAAAAATATCACTAAGATATAAGGAAATGTCTCCAAAAAGGCTAGTACTCCTAATTTACCAAAACTAAGATACTTAAGATTATCTGTTTCTTTTAAATAAAAAAGAATAAGATTAAAAAATAATATTGACAATATAATTGATAATGTAAAGGCTGTACCTAATCCTAATTTTTCTGCCCAAAAAATATACTTTGATTTAAGTTTTATTTGGCCATTCTTGATTTTATCCATTATTTTATTCTCTATTTTTTCATTCATAATTTTTTTTAATTTCACTTAATTCCTCTTTCAATATTTTTTTACCTCTCAAGATTAATGTTCCAACTGTGTTTTTAGGAATCCTTAAAATATCGCTAATTTCATCATAAGACATTTCCTCTAAATAAAATAACACTATTGGTTCTCTATATTTAATATCTATATTATTTAAAGCGTCTTCAATGTCTTTTTTTAAAAATATTCTGTCTGTTTCTTTTTTAATATCTATTTTCTCGTCTATTAACTTATACTCAATATCATCTAAGCAAATTCTATTATTTTTGTACTTTTTAAGATAATTAATTGCTTCATTGTGAGATATTCTATATATCCAAGAAGAAAACTTTTTATCTAAATTAAAACCATATAAATTCTTATATGTCTTAATAAAGATAATCTGTAAAATATCTTCAATATCTTCGGGGTTATTTATAAACTTACATAGATAGCGAGAAAGCTTCTTTTCATATCGCTTAATAATTTCCCTATAAATATCCTCATTACCATTAATTACAGATTTTACTATTTGCTCATCTGTTAATTCTTCCATGTAATATTATTACAACAAAAGGTATAAAATTATTTCTTATTCATAACAGATAATTTTTAGACTATCTAAACTACTTTCTGTTATAAATTGTTCATTCTCTGTATTAATCCAATACATTATATCTTCTGGATTAGTAAAATGATCTAATCCTAAAGCATGTCCAAATTCATGTATTAAAACTTGCTTTAGACTATCTTCATCTTTGAATTGATAGATATTAATTTCTTTTAATCCGAAGCCCTTAACATAACTTCCTTGTTCAAAATTATTTTCAAGCTTAGAAATTGTTTCGTTATATTCATTAACATTAATATTCAAATCAACCGATAGTCTATTTATTCTGTTAACTAAATAATTAATATCGTTTGAAAGATTGTTAATTACTATTTTTTTATTTTCTATTTCCAAAAGCATTTTATCTAATTCCTCTTTTTCGTTATTAAGACGATTATATTCTTTGCTTGAATTTTTTTGAGATTTATTCCATAAATCAACATCTTTCTCATATTCATTAGCTTTTTTATTATACAAAGATATTAAATTATCTATTTCTTCTTTTTTAATGTTATATATATTAATATCTTCTTTGTATTCAGCATCTAAATCATAATACCTATCAAGTTTTTCTTGATAGGTAGAATCAATATCATCTATTTTTTCTGTTGTATCTTGTCTGTAATCATATATAAAATTTATTTTAATCCCCGAATTATCTGAATATTCAAATAATTTTTTGTCCATAGCTAAATTCCACTCTTCAGCAGATTGTTTTATTATTGAAATTAGATATTCTTTTTCTAAATCAAATTGACTATCAATAGATCCAATTGTGTATTGTATGGGAGAACTACAAGGATTTAAAAATTGTTTTTTGAAATTAAAATCAATCTCTTCTTTAAAAAAAATATATAAAGAAAAAATAGAAACCAAAATAATTAAAACTATTTTAGCCCCTGTTTTCATAGTTAAGATTCTGTTGTTTCTCCATCAAATTCTTCGTCATTGCTTTCTGCTTCCTCTTTAGTAGCCCTAACGATACCATCTTTATGATGTGCAGGAGAGTAAATTGTATATAATCTTAAATCTTCATTGTCTGAAATGTTAATAATATTGTGTTGTGCCCCAGCTGGAACTATAACAGCATCTCCATCAACAACATCATATGTATTATCATCAATAATCACCTTGCCATGACCAGTCTCAAAACGGAAAAATTGATCATTATGCTCGTGAACTTCTAAACCAATTTCTTCTAATGGCTTCAAACTCATTAAAACTAATTGGCTATTTTTGCCAGTATACAAAACTTTTCTAAAATTATTATTTTCTGTTGTTAGTTTTTCAATATTGTCTTTATATCCTTTCATATTTTTTTAAATTATTATAATTATATTTCTATTTTATAATATAACAAATTTATTTACAAGTAATTATTTCCCTTCTCTCAATATCTTTGCTTGTTCTTCTGGCATAGCTTGTGAAATTTCTATTCTAAATCCCATTTCTAATCCACCTAAAGAAGAACTTCTTGGATAAAAAACCATGTACCAATGAAAATATGGATATTCTTTATTAAGTGGTGCTGTATGAATAAAAAAGTTATAATTTTTTTCTTTAAGTATATTATCATATTTATAAAGCATCTTCTTAAATATCTTTGATAATGATTTCTTTTCTTCTTCTGTAATTTTTTCGAAATTTGGATTATGTCTTTTTGGAGAAATAACAACCTGGAATCCTACCTTAGGAGCAAATGGACAAAAAGCTATAAAATGCTCATTTTCTAAAACTATTCTTTCTTTTTCTTTTAATTCCCTTTTGTTTATTTCGCAATATAGACATTTTTTATTCTTCTTGTAGAACTTATTAAAACTTTCCAGTTCCGTCTTAAATTCTCTTTCTATAATTGGCAATGTCATTACTTGATAATGAGGATGTGGCTGACTTGCTCCAGATTTTTCTCCTTTATTATGAAAAATAGCAACTTGCTTTACAAAATTATTATCTTTATAACTATTAATCAACTTTTGTATGCAGGTAAATACCTCCTCTGATCTTGTATCTTCTAATTGTGATAAAAATTTATCATGCTCTTTAGTAATTATTAAATCGTGATGTCCTTTTCCAATTATTTTACTATAAACGCCATCTTTAATTTTTTTATTCTTATTCTCTAAATTAAAAACTGGATATTTATTGGGAATAACCACTGTAGTCCATTTTTTTCCATTACTTTCTTTTCCTTTATAGAAATAGAATTTTGGTTTTTCTTGATCTTTAAGATCACAAAACGGGCAATCTCTTGCTTCTTGAAAATTATTTGGTCTTGCTCCTCTTTTAGGTGATATTATTATCCATTCGTTAGAAACAATATCATATCTAACTTCTGTATTTTCTTTTTTCATACTCTATTATAATAACATAAAATTTAATAAAAAAAAGGTATCATTGTTGATACCTCGATGAAATCACTTCTATGATTCCATTTTGCTTATACTCTTCTAAGATTCTATTAATCTCAGGAAGTTTTTCTGCAACTGGAGAGTTTTTAGAAATGCCGATATAGAAATACTGATTTGCAATAATACCAGCATCTTTTATCCCTTCAAAGGAATGATTTTTCCCAGCATAAGTACTGTACAAGAAATAATCTGCTTTATTTTCAATTAATAAAGAAGAGGCTTCTTGAGGGGTATTAACTTCAATGATATCAAGTATTTTGCTTGCAATCATATCGTCAATTTCTTGCCCATAACTGTCACCAACAGTAATAATTCCTTTTTTATCTAAAAGGTCCTCTTTTGTTTTAGGATAAAAATCACTACTTTCCTTTATGAAGACAGAAATTGGATCCACTACGTAAGGATCTGAAAAGTAAAGATATTCTTCTCTTTCTTCCGTTTTGTACAAAGCAACGATAACATCTACTTTGCCTATTTTAGCATTGTGTTGAACTTTCTCCCAAGAGCCAATATATACAGAATTAGATTTAATTCCTATTTCTGTGAAAATTGTTTGACAGACATCAGGTCCAACTCCAATAATCTCAGTTCCGTCCTGCCACATTACTGGTTTCCAATCATAATGACCAGACATAATAACTGGCTTTTCCTGCATTACAATAGCATAACTACAAATAACAAGGAAAATCAACGATAAAATAATCGTAGACAATAATAGCTTTTTCATGATAATCTCCTGCCGCTTTCAAAGAACAGCCATTGACTTATATCATTAAAATCAATAAAAAGCAATAATTATTGAATAATATTAGAAATAAAATTATCTATATTAAATGATTCTCTCTCTGTGACACATTCTGTCGCTTGAGGTTCATCATAATTATAACATTGTGTTGCCCTAATAGTAACGCTTATAGAGATAACATTATTATCTTTTAGTGTATGATAATCATATTTTTTGTAAACCGAACCAGCTGCTCCCTCACTAGACATACTAACACAATAAGTCTTATTATTAAGTATTTTCTTATAAACAGCAGTTCCTAAACTACTTGTTAACGGAGTTTCATTACATTCTATCTCTCCATTTTTAATGTTAATTTCTTGATTATTTGTTTTGATTTCCCAATCCTGAGCAGACATATACTGAGTAAAGATATTAGGTATTTTGAAATTCAATTGTTCATCTTTATCTGTTTCTTTTGGGAAAATTAAGAAACAAAAAATAGCAAGAAGAATAATGAAAATTAGATACAAAATATGTTTTTTATTAATTTTCTTCATTGTTAAATTCCTCAAAAATCTTATCTTTAAGTTTTGACTTTAATTTATCATCTGTTTCCCTAATCTTTTTAATATCTATTGGTAGTCTTTCTTTGTTTTTCATTTTTGAAAAAAGCCCTTCAGCTACTTCAGGAGTTAAAGATTCTTCTAATCCCTCTATTTTTGGTAATTCTTCGTTATTAAATTCCATATATTTATATTATTTATTGTTATATTATAAGAATACATTAAAACAAATATTTTGTAAAATATGATATAATGTTTTTATGAAAAAACACACAATAATTTCTATTATTCTATTACTAATAATAATCTTTATATTTATTAACATATATATAATAAACTTTAGCAATCAATATATCATTAACAATATTGAAAATATTCCAAGCGCAGATGTTGTTATTATTCTTGGTGCTCAAGTTATAGGAGACAAATTAAGCAATATTCTTCTTGATCGTACCGAAAGCGCCATTGATTTATACGAAAATAATAAAGTAGATAAAATATTAATAAGTGGGGACCACGGAAAAAAATACTACGACGAAGTAAATGCTATTAAAAAATATCTTCTTAATAAAAATATACCAAGTGAAGATATATTTATTGACCATGCTGGTTTTGACACTTATGATTCAATGTATAGAGCACAATATATTTTTGAAGTAAATTCTGCCATAATATCTACTCAAAAGTTTCATTTACCTCGAGCTATATATATTGCTCGAAAGTTAAACATAGACGCCTACGGTTTCCCTGCCGACAAAAGAATATATTCTGACAAAAATGAATTTCGTGAATTATTTGCTAGAATAAAAGCATGGCTTGATATTAATTTTGATTCTAGCCCTAAGTTTCTTGGAGAAAAAATACCAATCTCAGGAGACAGTCAAGATAGTTGGGATATTAAAAAAATTGATGATAATTTCATATCTACCTTATTAGAATCTGCCATTAAACAAACAACAGAAGATATCATTTACGATCCATCGTATTTCCAAATTGACTATCCTAATGGAGATATCTCTTCTAATAAAGGAGTCTGTACAGATGTAATAATTAGAGCATATCGTACAGTTGGAATTGACTTACAAAAAGAAGTTCATGAAGATATGTTAAATAACTTTAATCTTTACCCATCAAAATGGGGATTGAATGCCACGGATACAAACATTGATCACCGAAGAGTTCCTAATCTTCAAGTGTTTTTTAGTCGTTTTGGAGAGGAATTAGAAATTTCTAATGATCCGAATGACTATCTTCCTGGAGATATTGTTACATGGGATTTAGGGAGAGGAATTACCCATATTGGTTTAGTAACAAATCATTACCAAAACAAAACACCTTTAATCGTCCATAATATTGGTGCTGGTCCAAAGTTAGAAAATATGCTTTTTAACTTTGAAATTACTGGTCACTATAGATATAAATCTTAATCTATGCTAATAAATAAATATTGATGCCAAAAGCATCTTTTATTTATGGACAACGAAGTAATTGTAAGATTTGATAAAGTATCGTTTGAATACGAAAAGAGACGCATTTTAAATGAGGTTGATTTTAGTATAAGAAAAGATATAAAAATGGCTTTAATGGGACAGAATGGAGCTGGAAAAACAACTATCTTTAATTTAATTTCAAAAACACTAAAACCAAATTCAGGAGAAATACATATAAAAAAAGATATTTCTATTGCAACTGCTTTTCAAGTTATTCCTAAAAAAGATATGGAATTAACATTGAGAGATTTTTTTCAAAACTGTTTCAAAGAAAAAATATATGACATTGATCCTAAAATAGATAATGTTTTGAAGATTGTAAATTTAGAAGCTTCTTATGATAAAAAAATTAATTCTTTCTCAGGAGGACAACAAGCTAGAATACTTTTAGCTGCTGCTTTAATACAAGACCCTGATTTATTATTATTAGACGAGCCAACTAATAATCTTGATAAAATAGGAATTGAACATTTAACTGATTTTCTTATAAAATATAATAAAACATGTATTGTTATATCCCATGATGCTGATTTTCTTAACTCTTTTACTAATGGTGTTCTTTATCTCGATTCATTTAATCATAAGGTAGAAAAATATACTGGAAATTATCATGATGTTGTTAGAGAAATTTCTGCAAAGATTAAAAAAGAGAATATGAAAAATGCTCAGCTTGATAAAAAGATAATCGAAAAGAAAGAAAAATCTAATTTCTTTAAGGACAAAGGTGGTAATTTAAGAATGGTTGCTAAAAAAATGAGACAACTTGCAGAAGAATTAGAAGAACAAAAAGTTGTTATTAGAAGAGAGGATAAAACAATTAGACCATTTATTATTCCTCTTCAAGAAAACATATCTGGAGAAATAATTCATATATCATCTTTTACTATTATCAAAAAAGACAAAAATATTATTAAGAAAGCAAACATATCGTTAAGAAAAAATGAACACTTACTTTTAAGCGGACCAAACGGAATAGGTAAAACTACTCTTCTTGAGTCAATAGTAAATAAAAGTAACAAAGATATTACAATTGCCTCCGGAACTAAGATTGGTTACTATCGTCAAGATTTTTCTAATCTTAATTTTGAAAATACTGTTATGCAGTCATTAATAGATTCTATTGGTGATTTTTCTCAAAAAGATTTACGCTCAACAGCCGCTGGATTTTTAATTAACGATGAAATTATTAAATCTAAAATTGGTGATTTATCAGAAGGACAAAAAGGATTAGTTGCTCTTGCTAACTTAGTTTTACAGAAACCAGGATTATTAATACTAGATGAACCAACAAATCACATTAATTTTAGACACTTACCTATCATCGCTTCTGCTCTTGATAAATATGAAGGACCAATGATATTAGTAAGCCATGTAAAAGATTTTGTAGATAAAATTAGAATTGATAAGATATTAGAATTAGATAAAGAATAAAGACCGATTGTAATCGGTCTTTAATTTACTATTTTTTCTTTTTAACTTCCTTTTTTTTAGGTTTAGCTTCTTTCTTAGGCTTTACCTCTTTTTTAGGTTTAGCTTCTTTCTTAGGCTTTACCTCTTTTTTAGGTTTAGCTTCTTTCTTAGGCTTTACCTCTTTTTTTGGTTTAACTTCTTTCTTAGGTTCTTCTTTTATAACAGGAACATTTAATAAGCTAATAATTTTTTCTAATTTATTATTAATTGCATCAAATTGTTCCTTGAATTGATTAACCTCTTTTTTAGGAGAAGCATTGCCATCACCCTTATAGCAATCATCGCAATAAACATCTCTTTCGCCTGTTGGCTTAAAAGGTAATTGAAATCTTTTCCCGCACTTATCACAAATTGCATCATACATTTTTTTATCTCTGAAGTCTCTATCTCTTCTTTCTGGCCTATTAGAAGATCTGTCTCTTCCATCTCTTTCTGAAAAGCACTCACTACAATATATTGGCTTATCATTGCTTGGCTTAAAAGGAACTTTACATCTCTTACCACAAGCATCACAAACTGCATCATACATTTGTGGCCTTTCTCTATTATCACGACCCCTATTTCCAAAATCATTTCTCTTGAAGTCGTCTTTATTTCTTTTTCCCCTGTCAAATATTTTATCAAATTTTCTCATATTTTTTTATTTATAATCTGTTTGCACAGTATATACTATAAAAACAATAAATAATAGTCCTAAATTAGTTTTTAGTATAATTAAGAGTCTTTCCTGTTAATAAATAGATTAAAGATAATTTTTCTTTTGATAATTCTAATATCTCGTATTCTAAAAATTCTTCATTAAAAGCAACCCTAATAATGTTTTTATTTATAGTATAATAATCTTCTGAAACAATTTCTCCGCTATAATAATCTATTATTTTATCTTTAGTTATTTCAATTGAATAATTGGAATCATCTAAAGATTTCCATTTTCCTATTAAAAGATTTTCTTGATTAGAATTAACAAATAAGAATATAGCTAATAATCCTAATAATATTAAAAAGATAATTAATTTTTTGTTCATTTTAAGAAAGCTTAAAATTATTTATAATCAAAGCAAAATTATACCCCATAAAATCAGCAGCTTTTCGGCAATAAATCATTCTTTCTAAAAATATTTCAAAGTAATCCATTGGCTTAGTAATTTTAGTATCAATTTCTAATTTAAGAGTAACTTGCTTATTCTTTTTACTAATTTTTAATTCATTTTTAATAACAGAATAATTTACTCTATCATGAATATCATCTTTTATCTTTTTAATATCTCTTTCTTTTACTCTAGTTCTATGAACATCGGATTTATCAGCTAAAATTAAACAAGCTGTAATGTTATTAATAATATTAAGATTATCTTTATCATGACTTGCTATTGCTTGCATAATCTCACTTAATTCTTGAGTTGGTATTTGATCAATATATATTTGAGAAAATAATAAAGCAGACCAAAAATGATGATTATCTCTTCCTAAAAAATTACCCATATCATGACAATATCCAGCAATAGCAGCTAATTCTTCATCTTTTTTTGATAAATTAAGATTTCGAGCAAGTTTTCTAGCTCTATCTGAAACAATAGTAATATGTCTTTGTCCGTGGTCAGTAAATCCTAAAGAATCTAAATATTTTTCAGTTTGTCTTACAAATTCTTTAATTTTTTGATTATTTTTTATTTCCTCTAATGTAATCATGATGTTATTAAACCACACTATCACATATTATATCAAGTTGACTATACCCCCTTTTTTTGTTATAACTATAGTGGTTCCGAATTTTCGGAGGTCAAAATGAGAACATTAAAAGCAATTTTAGTTAAAGAAGCAGGATTTATTGAAGCATGGATCAAGCTCCTTTCTTATTGTATTAAGAACGAATCCCAAGTTATTTTTGGAGACAAAGATAATCCAAAGAGAATAAGGGGTGAAATATGTTCAAGAGTAATTCTTGAAGGAAAGGCTGTTGAACAAATAATTAACGGAGTTAGTTATTTATCTAAGTACAAAAAGGTTTTTCCTTTTGGTCCTCAATTTATTCAACATTATGTTGATGAGTATTCTTTAGAATATATTGAGAAACAAGCGAGTCTTCCACTGGGAGATAAACAAAAATTTACTTACACATACTACGACAGATTCAGGAGATATCCAACTTTAAAAGGTCTTTTTGATCAAGTTGAAGCCCTAAAAAACAATGTGGGACAACAAATTAA
This sequence comes from Minisyncoccota bacterium, assembly GCA_028693895.1. Lineage (GTDB taxonomy): Bacteria > Patescibacteriota > Minisyncoccia > Minisyncoccales > Minisyncoccaceae > UBA2558. Next base: position 2,167 of record JAQUUL010000001.1, on the reverse strand, counting down.
AAGCGGTATCTTTTCAAATAGGCATCAAATGATCACATGGATTCCAGAGATTGATACTTTTTCTGCAGAACCACCTTGCCTTCAAAGAGTATGGATAAGTCTCATTGACAAAAATTGTATTGAAGTCCATCTAGAATGGAGATCAAGAGATCTCTACGGAGCATGGCACGTAAATCTTGTTGCAATCATTAATATGATTAACAGGGATATCGCAATACCAAACAATTGTAAGATTGTAAGGGTTATAGATTCATGTAATTCTTTACATATTTACAATGGAGACTTCGAACAAGCAAAAACAGCTGTAGCATTATTTAATTAATCTACAGTTTTTTTATTACTATAATTTTATACATCTAACAGAATAACCATAATCACCTGAAACACTGCCCCTATAAATACTACTGTCTTCCATTCTAAACGATCTTGCAAAATGTAAATCATCTTCTATTGAATCGGCAGTCCATAAATTAGTATATTCTCCTAAATACTTAAATTCACCAGACTTATCTCTACTTCCAGATAATTTAATATTTAATATCCCTTGAACATTTGAAAGCATTTCTCTCCATCCATTAATATCAACTTTCTCTTTCTCCATTTCTAAATATCTTTCAACCAATTTAAAGTCATAGTCCGTTGGTAAAACCCATCCTGAAGGACATGCTGTTATTGCATCACTCCAATTATATAATCTTCCATATGTTTCACAACTTTCTATATCATTGTTATAGCAAAAAGAATTTTCTGTAGAATAATTCAAGTTATCAATCGTCCAACATTGTGAACCAAGTCTAAGAGTTGAATAACTTTTACCATCTCTATCATCTATTATTTCATCTCCACAAATCCATTCAATAATTACCTCAGGTTCTTCCTCTTGTTGGATAGGAATATCTTCATTTTCTAATGATTGTTCATATTCTTTTTCTAAAGGAGAAAAAGGACCAATCTTTTTTATAAATGCAACTACCGTTCCAATAATTGCGAAAATAATTATGGCGATAACAATTGTAATAATTATTTTTTTAATATTAATTTGTTTTGGCTTTTCTACAAACTCACTCTTTATTTTTTCTTGATGCACTGGCTCTTCTTTAATTATTTCAGTAGGATCATTATCTTCTTTATTTTCCAATATTTTATTATCTTCCTGAATAGAATTAATTTCATCTTTCAAAGATTCCTTAAAGTTATCAACGACTTCTTCAGATATAAATTCTTCGTTTATAGTTTCAGGAATTGAAATACTTTCACTTTCTTTTACGCTAAGCAAAGCCTCTTCAACATCTTCTTTTTTCCAGCCAACATCCAAAAGATTATTTTTAATTTCTTCTTCTGTTTTTCCTATTTCTAAGCATTTTTTGATATAGTCGTTTAGTTTTTTATTTTCCATTTTTATTAAAAGTTAACTACTAATAATTATGTTATATCATTTAAATTATAAAAATGTAAACTCTTATATTTTTCTTATAATTTTTATAAAATTAATTTAATGCACTTAAAAGAAATGCTGTAGAAGCTATATTATTCACTCCCATATGAATTAAAATTGGATAAAATAATGACCCTCCTTTTTCATAAGTAAAAGCAGCTGTAAATCCTAATAAAAAAGTAAAGGGCAAAGAAGATAAATCAAAATGTATTAAAGAAAACAATAGGCTACTTAAAATTGCTGAGAACAGGAAGCTTTTTTCTTGTCTAATATATTTAAACAAAAACCCTCTAAACAAAACCTCTTCTGCAAAAGGAACTAATAAAGCTATTACTATTTTAAAGTTTAAAATATTTATCCAGTTTTTATCACTTATTATTTCATTTGAAGATAAAGACCCACTCTCACCTCCTATTAATTTTGATAATAAATTTGATAACTCTCCCCCCAATAAAATAACTAAAAAGATAAATAAAAAACTATAAAAAAACCATTTTGGTTTAACACAATTAAAACCAAAATCTTGCCAAGAAAGTTTTTTCTTTTTCAAAAAAAAGATAAGAGTTAACAAAACAATAAAAAATAAACCAAAATCTACAACTAAAGAAGCTATTATTGGCTCTGGTTTAAATAAAAAAACAATTAATAAAATAATCGTAAATAGCCCAAAGATTATTCCTATAATTCTAAGTAATTCATTTTTTGAAAGAATATAATTCATCTTTTATCTAT
>JAQUUL010000012.1 GCA_028693895.1 Minisyncoccota bacterium | reverse complement strand
ATGGTGCATCTTGGATAGAATGGAATAATGCTGCCTTGTCTGACTATGAAAAAACAAATGCTGGTTCATTAGGTAATTATACTTCTGCTAATGGCGCAGGACAATATTATGGCTGTACTGCTAACGATAATGGGTTCATTCGTGGTGGCTATTGGGGCAATGGCGACTGCGCAGGCGTGTTCGCACTGGGTTTGTACCGTGCGCCGTCTGATTTGAACACGGGCATCGGGTTCCGCTGCACGGTAACACCGTAGATATCTAACAATCTACCTCTATCCAATTGAGAAGCGTAGCGAACAATTGGGTGGAGTTGACCCTCTTACTGGAAAGTTAGGGAACAGGATTTGATAGTAATCAGACAAAAAAAGAAAAATGAAACTTTTCTTGCGGTTTAACATTTTTTGTAATAGAATAAGAGTATGGATTTCCAGCTTAAACAAAAAATACTCTTGTTCATATCCCTTTTTTTAGGGATAATTATTTTTGTTATTTTTGGAAAAATTATTGGCTGGGAAGAAATTAAAGATTCTTTTTCTGTTTTTAATATATACCAAGCATTTGTAATTCTTGGTCTTTCTTTTCTTATAGCTTTTATAGGGAACTGGAGATGGAAAGAAATTTTAAAAGACTCAGGAGAAAATGTTTCTTTTTGGTCTTTATTGAAAATGTATTTGGGTGGTTATGCTGTAATGTATCTTTTCCCTGTTTTAGTTTGGGGTGGAGAAGGTTTTAGAATATATAGACTATCTAGAGAACAAAATGTAAGCATTAAAAAATCTTTTTCTTCTGTTTTCATTGAAAGAGTTCTTGAATGGACAGCAAACATCATAGTTATATTTTTAGGATTAGCTTTTTTTATATATAATGTTTACCTTCCTCCTAAAGAATTGATTATTATTTTTGGGGCATCATTGATTATATTTGTTTCTTTTATTTCTTATTTCTATATTAAAGCTTTAGGAAAAAAGAGTATAATTAAACAGGTTTGTAGGATATTCCTTAGAAAAGAAGTGAGCGAACAAAATCATTTTATTTCAATAGAGAAAGAAGTTTTTGATTATTTTGATATTAAGAATAAGTTTTTCTATAAAGGAATAGCAATCTCATTTTTAAGATCTTTTATTATGCAGTTAAGAGCATGGATTCTTATATTTTTCTTAGGAAGTATTACAGGCTTTTTTCCTTCTTTATCAATTTTAGGATTTACATATTTATCTTCAATGATACCTATTCCAACAGCACTTGGTTCTCATGAAGCTATTCAATATTTTGCATTTAGTTCTTTAGGAATATCTATTTCTATGGTTACTGCATTTACAATGATTATTAGGGCAGCAGAAGTAATTATTTCTTCAATTGGAATAATATTTTTAATTAAAACAGGATTTAATTTCTTAGGTAGAAAAATAATTAACGAAAATGGACAATAAAATAATTAAATATTTAATTTTGACTGATATTGCTTTTTGGACAGGATGGGGAATGATTACTCCAGTTTTTGCTATTTTTATTGTTGATAGAATTATCGGAGGAACAGCATTAACAGTTGGAATTGCTATTGCTATTTATTATTTCTTAAGAGCATCTTTAGTTTTTCCTTTTGCTTCAATTTTAGATAAATATAGTGGAGACAAAGATGATTATTTATTTTTAGTTGCTGGTAATTTTATATCCGCTCTTGTTCCTTTTGGATATATTTTTGCAGTTTTTCCTTGGCATATTTATTTATTGCAGGTTTTTTATGGTATAGGAATTGCGATGAGTTTAGTAGGATGGAGAGCTATTTTTACAAGAAACATAACTAAAGGAAAAGAGGCTAGTCAATGGGCAGTTGATGATGCTGCTTTATGTTTTGGTACTGCGGTAGCAGGTGTTGTAACAGGTCTTATTATTACTCAATGGGGATATGTTGTTGCTTTTAGTGTTGCTGGGTCCTTTGCAATGATTAGCGTAGTTATTCTTTTAAGATTAAGAAAAGAAATAGAGGGTGTTTTTAATAGAAAATTCCCTTTTAATATTAGAGATATTTTTCATAATAGATGAAAAACCAAGAATTAGCAGAGTTATTATTTGAAATCGGAGACTTTCTTGATTTAGGAGAAGTCCCTTTTAAGCCTGATGCTTACAAGAAAGCGGCTATTGCAATAGATTCTTTAGAAGAAGATATTTTTAATGTTTATAAAAAAGATGGAATTAAGGGCTTAGAAAAAATTAATGGTGTAGGGAAAAGCATTGCCCTAAAAATAGAGGAATTTATTAAAACAGGAAAAATTAAATATTATAAGGAACTGAAAAAGGAATCTCCAATAAATTTAGAAGAATTAAAAATGGTTGAAGGATTAGGAGTAAGAAAAATTAAGAAACTTTGGCAGGAGTTAAAAATTAGAAATCTTAAAGACTTAGAAAAAGCAATAGAAGATCATAAAGTGTCTCAATTATTTGGCTTTGGAGATAAAACTGAAAAAAATATATTAGAGTCAATTAAGTTTTTAAGACAAGGTCAAGGCAGGTTTGTTTTAAGAGATATTTTAGAAGAAATTGAAAAAGTTGAAGAAAAGATTAAGAAAATAAAAGAAGTTGTTAGTTTTTCTATTGCTGGTTCAGCGAGAAGAAAAAAAGAAACAATAGGAGATGTTGATTTTCTTGTAGCAATTAAAGATGTTAGTGATAAATATGTAGTGGAAAAAATAATGAATACTTTTGCGCAAATGGATTCTGTTGTGAAAATAATTGCCAAAGGGGAAACAAAAACATCTATTAAGATTAAAAATAATCTTAATATGGATTTAAGGCTTGTCTCACAAAGTTCTTTTGGTGCAGCGTTACAATATTTCACTGGTTCTAAAGAGCATAATATTGCTTTAAGAAGAATTGCTATGAAAAAAGGATATAAGCTTAATGAGTACGGTCTTTTTAGAGGAGAAGCTAAAATAGAAGGAGAATATGAAGAAAAAATATATGAGAGGTTAGGGTTAAAGTGGATTCCTCCAGAATTAAGAGAAAATCAAGGTGAAATTGAAATGGCTATTAAAAATGAATTGCCAGAGTTAGTTGAATTAGAAGATATTAAAGGTGACCTACATTGTCATACTAATTGGAATGGAGGAAAAAATTCAATAGAAGAATTAGCAAAAGAAGCAATTAATTTAGGATATAGTTATATTGGAATAAATGACCATACAAAGTCATTAAAAATAGAAAATGGGTTAGATGAAAAAAGAATTAAAGAACAGCGAAAAGAAATAGATATATTAAATAAAAGTTTTAAAGATTTCAAGATATTACAAGGTTCAGAAGTAGATATATTAGCCGACGGTTCTTTAGATATTAATAATGAAACACTGAAGACTCTGGACTATGTTTCAATTAGCGTGCACTCTGGATTCAAGATGAATAAAAAGGATATGACAAAAAGAGTTTTGAAAGCAATGGATAACCATTATGTTAAAATACTAAATCATCCAACAGGCATGATTGTTAATAAAAGAGAGGGATATAATATTGATATTGAAGCTATTATTAATAAAGCACTTAAAAATAATATAGCGATAGAAATTAATTCTTATAGAGGTGATTTGAATAGTCAGTTTGCTAAATTAGCAAAAGAAAGGGGTGTAAAATTAGTTATTAATAGTGATGCACATGATAAAAAAGAATTAAAGAATTTAGAATTTGGTCTCTACATTGCAAGAAGAGCTTATCTTACTAAAAATGATATATTAAATACATATGAAAAAATATAAATGTTTAGTTTTAATGTCTGGAGGACTTGATTCAATTCTTGCTTTTAAGATAATGGAAGAAAATAATGTTAAAGCAGTTCCAATTTGTTTTAAGAGTTTTTTCTTTAATTCAGAACAAGCAGAAGAAACAGCGAAATTATTAGGAGTTAAATTAAGAATAGTGGATATAAGCAAGGAACACCTAAAGATAGTTAAAAACCCTAAAAACGGCAGAGGAAAAGGTTTTAATCCATGCATAGATTGTCATTTATTAATGATAAAAACGGCTCTAAAAATAATGAAAAAAGAGAAATTTGATTTTATAGTAACTGGAGAAGTTTTAGGACAACGTCCAATGTCTCAAAACTTTAGTGCTTTACAAAAAATTGATAAAGCTTCTGGTTTATTAGGATTAATTGTTCGTCCTCTTTCTGGAAAATTATTGCCAGTTACTATTCCAGAAAAAAAGGGAATGATTAACAAACTATATTCAATTTCAGGAAGAAGTAGGGGGGAGCAAATTAAATTAGCTAAAAAGTTTAAGATTAAAAAATATCCTAATCCTGCTGGTGGGTGTATACTAACCGATATAAAATATTCAATGAACTTAAAAAAACTTTTAGAACTTAAATCTAATTTTTCTGATAATGATACTTACCTTCTTAAGAAAGGAAGAATATTTTGGGGAAAAGATGTATTAATTGTTGTTGCGAGAAATGAAAGTGAATGTAATGATATTATAAAACTAAGAAAAAGAAATGATGTTGTTTTAGAGCCAAATAATTTTTCTGGACCAACTGTTTTAGTTCGTCGATACAAAAAATCATCTCGCGAGGAGATGATTAATTTAGGAATTGAATATCTTTTAAATTACACTAAAGATAGAAGAGAGGATTTGATTATTAAGCTTTTACCTTTTCTAAAATCTTAATAAATAAATCATTATTTTCTTTTGCTAATTGAGATAAAATCTTTCTGTCTAAGCTAATTTCATTTTTCTTTAGTCCGTTAATGAATTTACTATAAGTAGTTCCATTTTTTCTACAGATAGCATTAATTTGTACTTGCCAAAGTTGTCTTTTAGCTCTTTTCTTAACTTTTCTGTCTCTGTATGCATAAGCCCAAGCTTTCATTAATGCTTGTTTTGCTGCTATATACTTTGATTTTCTACTCCATCTGTAACCTTTTGCTTCTTTGATTACTTTTTTTCTTCTTTTGTTGGCTGATACGCCCCTTTTTACTCTTACCATATTTTTATTTTCCTAATAATTTTTTAATTTTCTTTGCTTCAGGAGCAGACATTTCTACCATTTTCTTCAAAGAACTTTTCTTTTTTGAAGATTTTTTAGATAAAAGATGGTCTTGTCCTACGGCTCTTCTTAAAACTTTTCCTGATTTTGTTAACTTAAATCTTTTTGTTAATGATTTTCTTGTTTTTACTTTCATATTTATTTTTTTAGAATGGTCACTGATAAACCTTTTAATTCTTTCTTAATATCTTTTTCAATTTTTATATCTATTTTACTTCCTAGTATTTCTATGAACTTTTTAATTTTTTGAACTCCAACATCTGATAATTGTTTTTCTCTTCCTTTTAACTTCAATTCAACGTTTACTTTGTCTCCTTTCTTTAAAAACTTTTCAGCGGATAATATTCTTGTGTTTAGGTCATTATCAGAGATATTAAATGACAATCTAATGCTTTTTGTTTCTCCGTGCTTGCTACCTGCGATATTCTTTCTTTCTTTCTTTTGAAGGGAATAAAGATGTTTTCCATAATCTCCTATTTTACATACAGGAGGAATGGCTTTATCGGTAACCATTATCAAATCAAGTCCTTTTTCTTTTGCTAAACTAATAGCATCAGATAAATTAAAAACACCTAATTGCTGTCCTTCTTCTCCAACTAATCTAACGGTTTCTGCTTTTATTTGGTTGTTGTATTGTGGTTTAATCAATTTTATTGTGGAGGTGGCGAGTAATGAGCCCGCGTCCAAAAATTATCCAATAATAACTCTACAAGTTTATTCCATTTTAATTTTACTTAAGAATAAGAAAATGGAAAAAATCATCTTAAGCTTAATTTATATTTTTTAAATAATATATCCTAAATCAAAAATATATTATCGATCTCGCGATGATTGTGCCCTTTACTACCCAGCGAGTATCGGTAGGAGGACATGCATTATGCGTATGCTAATGCAGGTTCTTCAAATAAGTTGTTTACACTTAGTTGTTTTCTCTAAGATTTACGAGATTTGAGAATTTGCTCGACTTGCATATTATCTTCGAATCCTTGTCAAAGCGAATTCACCCCCGTGTGTTTATTTCACTTTTTATTTTTCTTTCGACTTCTCTTTTTTTAATGGATTCTCTTTTATCAAACTTTTTCTTTCCTCTGGCTAAGCCAAATTCAAGCTTGATTTTATACGTCTTAGTATAAACTGAAAGTGGCACTAAAGTCAAGCCCCTTTCTTTAGTTTTTCCTGATAAATAATTGATTTCTTCTCTATTCAAAAGTAGCTTTCTTTTTCTCTGTGGGTCATAATTTTTGTCAACATTTAATGGTTGATAAGGAGGGATATTCGCTCCAACCCAAAAGACTTCACTACCTTTAATTTCAATGTATGTTCCTGCTAAACTTATGCCTCTTGTTCTTAAAGATTTTACTTCTTGTCCTGTTAAAACTAAACCAGCTTGAAATTTTTCAAGTATTTCGTAGTCATAATATGCTTTTTTATTATGAATATTATCCATGTATTCCATTTTATCTGATTTTTTGCTAAATTGGAAGTATGGAGATAAAAGAAGTAATAAAAAATAGTGTTTTAGATTCTCTTAAATCAATTGGATATAGGGAAGATTTTGTTATTAAAATTTCTCGTCCTCAAAAATCTTCTTTTGGTGATTATTCTGTTAGCATAGCAATGGAAATTGCTAGAAAAGAAAAAAAGAATCCTATAGAAATAGCAGAAAAGATTAAAGAATCAATTAAAAATGACAATTTTGAAAAAGTAGAAGTTGCTTCACCGGGTTTTATTAATTTTTATATTTCTAAAGACTATTTTTATAATGAAATTAAAAAAGTATTTAAACAGGGTAATAATTTTGGACAATTTCCTCGCAAGAAAGAAAAAATACAAGTTGAATTTATTTCTGCTAATCCAACAGGGCCCTTGACTGTTGGCAATGGAAGAGGGGGGCCATTTGGAGATGTTTTAGCAAATGTTTTGAAAAAGTATGGTTATAATGTAAAAAAAGCATATTATATTAATGACCATGGTAAACAAGTTTTATCATTGGGACATTCTATTTTAGGAGATGAAGATGCTAAATATCAAGGAGAATATATTGATAAAATTAAAAAAAGAATAAAAGAAAAAGACCCATATAAGGCTGGAAAAATAGCTTCAAAAATTATTTTAGACGAAATAATTAAAAAAACAGTTAAAAGATTAAACATTAAATTTGACGAATGGTTTTCAGAGAGCAGACTATATAAAAACAGGGAAGTTGAAGATGTTCTTAATTTTTTGAGAAGTGCAGGGCTGACTTATGAACAAGAAGGAGCAGAATGGTTTATGTCAACAGCTTTAGGAGACGAAAGGGACAGAGTTGTTGTTAAATCAGATGGAGAAAATACATATTTATTAGGAGATATTGCTTACCACAGAAATAAGTTTGAAAAAGCAAAATTTGATAAGGTTATAAATATATGGGGTGCCGATCATTTTGGAGATGTCCCTGGTTTAATTGCTGGGGTTGAAGCATTAGGACATATGAATAAATTGGAAGTATTATTACTTCAATTTGTTACCGTTCTTAAAGATGATAAAATTTTAAGGATGTCAAAAAGATTAGGAACTGCTATTGCAATGGACGATTTACTTGATGAAATTCCAGCTGATGTAATTAGATTCTTTTTTCTTCAGAAGTCTGCTGATACACATCTTAATTTTAACTTAGACTTAGCAAAAGAACAATCAGAAAAAAATCCTGTATTTTACGTTCAATATGCTTATGCAAGGATTTGTAACATCTTAAAGAAATCAAAAACTTTTAGCTTGAATAGAATTAACAATATTGAGCTATTGAATAATAAAAAAGAATTAGAACTAATAAAGCAAATTTTAAGGTTTCCAGAGGTAGTAGAGGATACGGCTTCTGACCATGAGGTTCATCGTATTCCTCAGTATGCTTTAGATTTAGCTAATTCTTTCCATAAGTTTTATAACGATTGTTACGTTTTAACTGATGACAAAAAATTAAGAGAAGCTCGTTTAGGTCTCGTTGCTTTGTCAAAAATAGCTCTTAAAAATACATTAGACTTAATGGGTATTTCTTCACCTCAAAAAATGTGATTTAGTAGTTGCTTTCATTCTTAAAATCTGTTATTTTTACTATATGGAACTAAAAAATAAATATACCTTTTTAAGGCACGGTAAAAATATTCATCAGACTCAATTAAAAGATATTATATATTGTTATCCTGATGATAATCCACCTTGTACTTTAATTGAAGAAGGAATTGAAGAAGCAAAAAAAGCAGGAGAAAAATTAAGAGATAAAAATATTGAACATATTTATTGTTCTGATATTTTAAGGACAAGACAAACTGCAAAAATAGTTTCAGATATTATTGGCTTTGATTCAGAAAAAATAATATATGATACAAGATTAAGAGATATTAATTGGGGTATTTTTGCTGGAAAACATAAAGATGAAGCATGGGCTTACTACGATAATGATAAAATGAGAAAATTTGATGAGATGACACCTGAAGGGGAAACATGGAATAATTGTAGAAATAGAATGGTAGAAGTTTTGAATGAAATTGAAAATAACTTTATTAATAAAAATATCTTAATAATTTCCCATGGAGACCCTTTATGGCTTTTAGAGGGATATATTAAGGGTAAAACGGATAAAGAGTTAGTAGAAAAAAGAGAGAGTATAATGATTAAAACAGGAGAAGTAAGAGAAATATGAATAAAGAAGAACAAGTATTAGAGTTTTGGAAAAATAATGATATTTTTCATAAATCAATAGAAAACAGAAAAGGTGCTCCTTATTTTAGTTTTTATGATGGGCCTCCTTTTGCTACAGGAAAACCTCATTATGGTCATATCTTAGCAACAACAATCAAAGATTCTGTTCTGAGATATGCTACAATGAGAGGATATCAAGTCCCAAGGCGTGTTGGTTGGGATTGCCATGGCTTGCCAGTAGAAAATTTAATTGAAAAAGAATTAGGCATTAAAAACAAAAAAGAGGTTGAAGATATGGGAATAGAAAAATTCAACCAAGCCTGCAAAGATTCTGTTTTTGCCTGTGTTAATGATTTCCAAAAAACCTTAGAAAGAGTTGGAAGATGGGCAGACTATACTTCAGCTTATTCAACAATGGATAATAAATATATTGAGTCAGTTTGGTGGGTATTAAAACAATTGTGGAATCAAAATTTAGTTGAAAGAAATTACAGAGTTTCTCCATATTGTCCTCGTTGTGGAACAACTTTATCTAATTTTGAAGTTAATCAAGGATATAAAGAAACAAGAGATAAATCTGTTTATGTTAAATTCAAGGTAGAAGAGAATACCTTTATATTAGTTTGGACTACAACTCCATGGACTCTTCCAGGAAATATCGCTTTAGCAGTAAATAAAGATTTAGACTATGTATATATTAAATCAGACAATAAAATATATATTTTAGCAGAAAGTAAATTGTCATTAATTGAAGAAGAATATGAAGTAGTTAAGAAAGTAAAAGGAAGTGAATTAATTGGAATTAAATACGAACCCATTTTTGATTATTTGGATTATGATGACTTTAAAATTGTATCGGCTGATTTTGTTTCAAACGAAGATGGAACAGGAATAGTTCATTTAAATCCAATGCATGGAGAAGATGATTTCAATGTTTGCAAAGAAAATAATATTCCTTTTATTCAAACAATTGATATGTCTGGAAAATTCAAAGAAGAAATTATTGACTTTAAAGGGGAGTTTGTAAAAGATGCTGATATTAAAATTATTGAAAAATTAAAAGAAAAGGATGTTTTGTTTAAGGAAGAATTGATTATACATGATTATCCTTTTTGTTGGAGATGTGATTCCCCTTTGATTTATTATGCAATAGAAAGTTGGTATGTTTCAGTAACTAAAATTAAAGAGAATCTAATTGAGAATAACAAAGAAATTCATTGGGTTCCAGATAATATCAAAGAGGGAAGATTCGGTAAGTGGCTTTTAGGAGCAAGAGATTGGGATATTTCAAGAAAAAGATTTTGGGGTGCTCCTATTCCAATATGGGAATGTGAGTGTGGAGAGAAACATTGTATAGGTTCAATTGAAGAATTGAAGAAAATGTCAATTAAGGATTACGATTTAAAAGATTTGCATCTTCCCTATATTAATAATGTTAAATTAAAATGTCCTAAATGTGGAAAAGAAATGACAAGAACTTCAGAAGTTTTTGATTGTTGGTTTGAGTCTGGTTCTATGCCTTACGCTCAATGGCATTATCCTTTTGAGAATAAAGAATTAGTTGAGAATACATACCCAGCAGATTTTATTGCCGAAGGACTAGACCAAACAAGAGGATGGTTTTATACTCTCCATGTTTTGGCAGCAGCATTAACTTTAAGTGATGTTGGTCTTGGAAAATCTAAACCAGCTTTTAAAAATGTTATTGTTAATGGATTAGTATTAGATGATAAGGGAAGAAAATTAAGTAAGAAATTAAAGAATTATCCTGATCCATCAGAGATATTTGATACTTTTGGAGCAGATGCTTTAAGATATTTTCTTTTAGCTTCAACATCAATTGGAGAAGATTACAGATTTTCTAAAGATAAAGTTAAGGAATATTGGAGAAAAGTTATATCAGGAATTGAAAATTGTTATACTTTTTTTGAGACATACAAAAAAGGAGAAATTAATGAATTAATTAAGGCAGATAGTTTATTAGATCAGTGGATAATATCAAAAACAGAGAAACTTAATAGAGATGTTATTAAATGGATGGATAGTTATGAACTAACAAAAGCGACAAGATTATTTAATGATTATGTAGATGATTTATCAAATTGGTATATTAGAAGATCAAGAAAGAAATTTCAGAAAGAAGAGAGTGTTGAGGCAACAAAAGTTCTTCATTATGTTCTTTTAAAGTTAATTAAGTTAATAGCACCATTTACTCCTTTTATATCCGAAGACATATATCAAAAAATTGGCAATAATGAAAAAGAAAGTATTCATTTGTGTGATTATCCAGAGCCTAAATTAGAATTGATTAAAGAAGATTTAGAAAGTAAGATGGAAGAAGTTAGAAATATTGTTAGTTTAGCTCTAGCAGAAAGAGTAAAAGCAGGAATTAAAGTAAGACAAGCCCTTTCTTCTCTTAGTATTAAAAATGCTGTTATAGAGGAAGAAGAATTAATAGACTTAATTAAAGAAGAGGTCAATATTAAAGAAGTTATTTTTGATAAAAATATAGAAGAAGATGTTAGTCTTGATTTAACAATTACTGAAGAGTTAAAGGAAGAAGGAAACGTTAGAGAAATTATTAGAAATATCCAACAGATGAGAAAGGAAAATAAATTTGTTCCTAATGATAGGATTGTTGTTTACTATGAAAAATCAGAATTTTTTGATAAAATACTTAAAGGTAACGCAGATTTTATATTAAAAGAAGTTTTAGCAGATAGTTTTTCTTTAGGAGATAATCTTAAAGAAATAGATATTGATGGAAATAAAATTAAAATAGGTATTAAAAAAATATGAATGATGATGATATAAATCCATGGGTTGGAGAAAATATTAGAAAAGATAGTTTTGTTAAAAAAGAAGAATCTAATTCTATTGATAAACCTTCTTTTTTTCGAGGTGGACAAAAAATGGATAAATCAAGAATAATTGATAAGATTAGTAAAAACAAAGGATGGAATAATTTTAGTGGGCATCCTTACAAGGAAAAAATGATAGAACTTAATAATAGGGTTTTTGGAAATCAGAAATACTACGGTGAGAAAGATATTGATAAAACAATAAGTTCTTTAGAAAAAGAAGTTATTTGGAAAGATGGGGCTGAGAAAGAGGCAATGAAAGATTATATTAAAAGATTAAAAGAATTAAAATGAAAAAAAGAATATTATTACTATTTTTGTTAATGATTGTGTTATCAGTTTTTGCTTTTTTTTCTTGGAAAGATATGTCTTTTTCAAAAGAAGTTTTGAAAATTGAAATTCTTTCTTCCGAAAGAGCGTCTATTGGAGAAGAAATAAACTATATTGTTAAAATTAAAAACAATGGAAATATCAGACTTGAAAGTCCTGAACTAATTTTTGAATACCCTGACAATGCGATTATTTCTGATAATGAAGGAAAGATTAAAATAATGTCTTCAGATCAATTAGGAGGGGATATTTATCCGGGAGAAGAAAGAACCTTTAAGTTTGGCGCTGTTCTTTTAGGTCAAGAAAAAGAAATAAAGATAGCTAAAACGAGTGTTTCTTTTCAGCCAAAAGATTTAAAAACAAGAAGTGAAGTTTCTACTACATTTACAACTATTTTAGAGAATGCTCCGATTAATATCTCAATAGAGTCTCCAGCAAAAGTTGGGAACGGTAAAACATTATCGCTAAAGGTAAATTATTCTTCAAATGCTTCTTATGATTTAAATGATTTGACTTGCTATATTCAGTATCCTTCTAATTTCGATATCCTTTTTTCTCAACCAAAAGGATTAGATAATAGTCAGTTTGATATTCCTGTTTTAGCAGAGTCTAGCTCAGGAACAATTAATGTTTCAGGTATCTTAAATGGAGAATCTTCTGAGCAAAAAGTTTTTAAAGCTAAAATAGGTATTTGGCAAGATGGTAATTTTATTGTCTTAAAAGAAGCTACTAAAAGCATCGAGATAAGCTCTCCTTCCTTATACGTTACACAAAGAGTAAATAATGATTCTAATTATACTACTTTTGCAGGTGATGTTCTTCACTATGAAATATTTTTTCAAAATATCGGCGATCAAGCATTAAGAGATTTGGCTTTAATATCAAAAATAGAAAGTGCGTATGTTGATATTGAAAGTATCGATGCTTCTGAAGCAATAGTAGATGGAAATACAATTATTTGGAATGCAAGTAACTTTCCATCTCTTAGTTTCTTAGATATTGGAGAAACGGGAAAGATAGAGTTTTCTGTTAATGTTTCTTCAGATTTAAGCGGAGACGCAAATATTCAGAATCTTAATGTTAAAAATAGTGTAACAATAGGAGAAACAAGGCAAGATTTTATAACAAAAATTGGTTCAGTTATATCTCTTGAACAAAAGTTCTACACAGATAATAGATATTTTGAAAACAGTGGACCATATCCTTTAGAAACAGGAGAAAGAACATATTTAACAATAGAATGGGCTCCTAAGAATTATTATAATGATATCGAAAACGCAAGAATAGTTACTGCTCTGCCCGAAAGCATTACTTTTGAAGGAGCTTATGGAGCAGGAAAAGAAATTACTTATGATGAAAATACAAGCGAAGTAGTTTGTAATATTGGAAGTCTTCCAGCAGGATCAGGAGTAAAGAATAAAGATATTGTATGTGCCTTTCAAGTTTCTATCAAGCCAGAAATAGCTGATGAGGTAATTATCCTTTTAGGAGCAGCACAACTTTCAGGAGTTGACCAGTGGACAAATATAACATTAACAGCAAAAACAAACTTGCTTTATGCTCAAATGAGCTTTTAATAAATATGGAAAATAATTTTGATAAAATAATTTCGTTTGCAAAGAGAAGAGGCCTAATTTTTCAGTCTTCTGATATATATGGAGGAATGGGAGGCTTTTATGATTTCGGTCCTTTAGGAGTAGAACTAAAAAAGAATATAAAAAATTCTTGGTGGAAATATATGGTTCAAGAAAGAGAAAATATCTTTGGGTTAGATAGTTCTATTATTATGAATCCTAATACATGGAAGGCATCGGGACATACAGATACATTTTCAGACCCTTTAGTAGAATGTAAAAAGTGTCACAAAAGATTTAGAGCAGATCATCTTGATAACCCTAAAAAATGTCCTGATTGTGATGGGGAAATGATGGAGCCAAGAAACTTTAATTTAATGTTTAGAACATTCGTGGGACCAGTTGAAGACAGCGCTAGCGTCGCTTATCTTAGACCAGAAACAGCGCAGGGTATTTTTGTTAATTATAAAAATATATTAAATACTCAAAGAACAAAAATTCCTTTTGGGGTTGCTCAAATCGGTAAATCTTTTAGAAATGAAATTACTCCGGGAAATTTTATCTTTAGAACAAGAGAATTTGAACAAATGGAAATGGAATATTTTGTTAAGCCGGGAACAGAAGAAGAAGCATTTAAATATTGGATAGAACAAAGAATGAATTGGTATGTTAATGAGTTAGGAATTAAAAAAGAAAACTTAAGAATTAGAGAACAAGAGAAAGATGAATTAGCACATTATTCTAAAGGATGTGTTGATATAGAATATAAGTTTCCAATTGGTTGGTCTGAAATAGAAGGTATTGCTAGTCGAGGAGATTATGATTTATCTCAACATCAAAAATTTTCTGGGGAGGATATGAGCTATTTTGAAGAAGAAAGCAAAGAAAAGTATATCCCATTTGTTATTGAACCATCTTGT
>JAQUUL010000011.1 GCA_028693895.1 Minisyncoccota bacterium | reverse complement strand
ATTTTTAATTATTGACGGAGAAGTCATGGGTAGCGCTAAGATATCTAGAGGGATAGGAATCACAAATCATGTTGGAGAATTGGGAATTTCTCTTAAGAAAGAAGCAAGAGGGAAAGGACTAGGAGAGAAACTAATAAAAGAAGTTTTAGATAAATCAATTAAAAAATTTAATTTAAAGATTATAACTCTTGATGTTTTTGCTAAAAATAAAATAGCTCAAAATCTTTACAAGAAAATGGGCTTTCAAAAAGTAGGAATAATCAAAAATGGCGTTCAATATTTTGGAGGATATGAAGACTATATGATAATGGCTAAATATATAGATTAATTTCTTTAGAAAGATAATAATCTAAAAATTATTAATGAACACAAAGAAAAATAATATACCAATAGTTAATGCTCACGCACATGCTGCCATGTTTCCATTTAAGGGAACGGGGGAAGATTTGCCTCTTAATAAATGGCTCAATGATGTAATATGGCCATTAGAAGCTAAGGAAGTTAATCCTGATTTTGTTTACAATCAAACAAAATTAGCAATTAAAGAAATGAAAGAAAATGATATTGGTGCTTTTATGGATATGTATTTTTACGAAGACCAAGTTGCTAAGGCCTGTGAGGAATTAAATATGCCTGTTGTTTTAGGAGAAGGATTGCTCGACATTAAAGGACAAGATATTTTTGATAGAGATTTAGATAAGACAATTGAACTATTTAAAAAATATAATAATCATCCATTTATTAGTGTTTCTGTTGCTCCTCATTCTCCCTATACAGTGAATAGTAAAAATCTAAAAAAAGCTAAAGAATTAGCTAGAAGTTATAATTCTATTTATCAAATACATGTATCAGAAACAAAGAAAGAAGTTAACGATTCTATTTTAAAAAATAAATTAACCCCTATAGAATACTTAGAAAGCTTGGGAGTTTTAGATGAAAAAACAGTATTAATACACTGCGTTCATTTATCAGATAATGATATTTCAATTATTGCAAAAAATAATTGTTCCGTGGTTCATTGTCCTATTAGCAATTTAAAGTTAGGATCAGGGATTGCTCCGATAAGTAAATTAATAAAAGCGGGGATAAATGTTGCCTTAGGAACTGATGGTTCAGCAAGTTGCGATGAACTGAACATTAAAGAAGCTGGAAGGATTGCTTCTTATTTACAAAAAGGATTAAACTGTGATCCAACAGAATTAAATAAAGATGAGATATATAAAATGATGACTGTTAACGGATTAAAAGCATTAAACTTAAATATATTAAATTAAAAAGAAATACAATTGTATTTCTTTATGAGATAGTTTCGAATATTTCTAATTCTACCTCTTTTTTAAGAATCTTTCCAAGAATGTTAATTTCTTCTTTCACAATTCTAGATGATTCTTTAGTGCAAAGACAATAGATACGATTTGTCATATCTTTATCTAAAAGAAGAAATTTTCTTCGATAAAATCTTCTTTTAGCACTAGTTGCATTTTTATAAATCTCAAAGTAAGATTTATTTTTTACAGTTAATGTTCCAATCAGCAAATCATTTGTTTTCAACCCCTTAATAATTCTACAAAGGGTTCCTTTTACAAACTTTTCATTTTCAAAATTATTTGAAAATTGTGTTAAAACTGTTTGTGCCATTTCTCCTCCTTTGTTAATATGCTATAAATAGAATAAAGTATTAAAGTATATCTGTCAATAAAATTATAAAAATATGAAAAATAAATTTGGAATTGCTCTTAAAGCAATGATTAAAAACGATAAAAATGAATACCTAGTTTTATTTAAGAGCGATAAGGAAGACATCAATCCTAAACAAATAGATATTCCCGGAGGAAGAATGGAGTTTGGAGAAAGCTTTAAGGATTCCTTAGAAAGAGAAGTAAAGGAAGAGTTAGGAATAGAAGTAGAAATCAATAATCATTCTAGTGTTTGGAATTTAATTAAAGATGATTTTCATTTAGTCGGAATAACATTTAATGCTAAATATATAGGAGGGGAAATAAAATTAAGCTTTGAGCATGATAATTATTCATGGCTTAAAAAAGAAGATGTTTTTAACAGTAAATATCCTGAATGGTTAAAGGATGAGTTTATGAAAGCTGATTAATTAAATTATTAAGAAAATATTATCTATATCTTGTCAAATTTTAAAATATATTGTATAACAAAAAAGGAGGGAATATATTGAGAATTGAAATTACTTTGTTTTTACTAATAGCTACAATTTTTATTGCTGGATGCGCTACTAAATGTGCATGTGCGAGTTAAAAAATGAAGATAATAGACATTATTGAAAATCTAGAAGATATAAGTTCTTTAATAAAGAAATCTAAAGAAGAGGGAGAAAGATGTTTAAATTATCTTTCAATTGAACTTGGAATTTCTGAAGAAGAACTTAAAGAAGTTATGAAGAATGCTCTTTTAGATAAGAATAGAAATTTCAATTAAAACGTACAGAAGCAGCTGTAATACAGTTTCGTAAAGCTTCTTTTTTTAATACATTTGTTGTATAATAATTACGGTGGGAAAAATGAAGATGGATCTTTGCGATTTCGTATTGATTTTATTAATCTTGATTAGTTTTCCAGTATTAGGATATTTAGTTTATGGCGGAATGTTTGGATTTTTTGCCATAGCAATGTTAATGATAGCCTGCTTGTTAGCCTTATCATTCTCATTAATTCCTTATATTGGAATAATTTTCCAAGTAGTCATTATCTTTAATTTCATATTCCCAATGTTAGAAGATATGGGAATATATAATACAGCTTTAACAAGCTATATTATCGGAGCAAGTCTATTCGCTGGACTGTTCACATGGGTTCTATCAAGTGAAATAGGAGAAAATAAAATTAATGCATACTATCGTAAAAGAGGATATAAATCCTCTTTTTAATTTGACTTTTAGAATATTAAGATATAGAAAGATTAAGGAGGATCTTTGAAATGGAAATTAAAGAGACTATTATTGAATTAATTCAAAAAAGTAGCGAAGAAAACATTAAAGGCAAATTCTTTCGTTCAGAAAGATACCTTAATGAAATAACTTTCTCTGATATAATGGATATTGTTATCCTTTATTTATCTCTACAGCCTGACATAAGAAGAATCGGAACCATAACCTCATATGATTTTTATAAACTATCAAAAAAAGAATGGGAAAAATGGATTTCTGATAGCTCTTTTACTAATCTAAAAGATGCTTGGAAAAATAATAATGTTGGTCCAATGGATGGATATGCTGGAGAAGCAGAAATATATATTTCTTGCAGAACCAGAATTAGTACATACAAGTACCTTCTTTTATTTTTTTCTTATCCAGAAGAATTACCTGATGGATGGCCAGAATACAAACAAGAAATTTCAAGAATGGTTATGCCGAAATGGAAAAGGAAAAATAATTTCCAAAAAATTGATTCAGTCTTTAATTTAGCTGAAATGATTTGCACAGCTATGAGAAAAACAATTGCGGATAGATGATAACATCATCCGCTTTTTAATATTGACGTATTTAAAATTTAATCTTATAATATAATTATGTATTCTATGGAGTGCATTGTTCTTTTTTTATGCTCTGTGTTTTTCGTTATAACAAACGAAATCACGGAGTTAATGATGTCCCATTCTTTAGAATTAATATTTTCTACAGTATTAGTTCTCATAACTAGTGCTTTCATTGGTCGTGCCATTGAAAGAAAGATGGAGCATTCAAGCAGAAAGATAAAAACGTAGAGAAGCAGCTATTATATATAGTTTCGTAAAGCTTCTCTTTTAATTTTATGAAAACATATTTAAAGTCACTAAAATTATTAAGAAGAGAGAAAAAATTGGCAATATTACTTACTATTGGTTGTTTTGTTCTGGCTTGCCTTACCTTAATTGAACCATTCTTCTTTAAGGAAATTATTAATAATTTAATTTCTCTTAGTAATAACTTTATACAAATATTTATAGTTTGGATGTTAATTGTTGCAATTGATATTGTCCTTTTTATGGTAATCTCATCTTTTGCTTCCTATATCGCTAATAAAATTTACTATAAATTGTGGCAAGACAAGTTTAAAGATTTACTAAGTTTATCTGTTAATTTTTTTGAGAATAATAATTCAGGAACAATAATTAGAAATTTTGAAAGAGGTTTAGATAACTTATATATGCTTCATATGAAGTTTTTTAGACATGTTCTACTGGATACTTTTATTGCTTTAATTATTTTTCCTATCCTCTTTTACTTAAATTATAAGATGGGTATATTATTTTTATTAAGCGTCCCTATTTTAATATTGTTTACAATGTATGGAAACAAAAAAACAACTCTTAGGCAAAAAGAAGCTGATGAACAATGGTCTCATGTTTCAGGAATTGCTTACGACTCAATTAGTAATATTTTCTTACTTAAAAGTTTTCTTTTAAAGGATAGTATATTAAATAAAATATCAAAAAAGGCAAAAAAGGCATATGAATCCCAAGTAGAAGCGATAAAATGGTGGGGGTTTATTTCTGGTTTTTCAAGAAGTGTAGGATTAATTCTTAATGTAATTGTATTTTTCCTTGGAGGAATTCTCTATACAAAAGGAGAAATGACTATTGGAGAAATTATTATGTTCGTTAGTTTTAGTGGAATATTAATTAATTCTTTTAACTCTATATTTTGGAACATCAACGAATATTTATGGCAAAAAGAAAAGATAAATTTCTTTTTTAATCTGATAGAAGAAAAACCTAAAATTGTAAACTCTGATAATATTATAAAACTAGAAAATATAAAAGGTAATATAGAATTTAAAAATGTTTGTTTTTCTTATGGGGAAGATATAGACACATTAGACAATATCTCATTCAAAATAAAAGCCGGCGAAACAATTGCTTTTGTTGGACATACTGGATCGGGAAAATCAACTACTGCTAATCTTATATCTCGATTTTATGATATTCAAGAAGGGGACATATTAATTGATGGAAATAGTATTAAAAATATTGATATTGAATTTCTTAGAAAAAACATTGCTATCGTCTTTCAAGAAAACACCTTCTTCAATGGAAGCTTTTTAGAAAATCTAAAAATCGATGAAAGAGTAACAAAAGAAGAAATCAAAACTGCTCTAAAGAAAGCTCATATTTTAGATGTTGTTATGAAAAACAATAAAGGTCTAAATCAAGTTATTGGAGATAGGGGAATTAAGCTTTCAGGAGGTGAAAAACAAAGATTAAGCATCGCTCGAGCAATACTAAAAGATTCTCCAATCCTTATATTAGACGAAGCAACTTCCGCTTTAGACGCTAAGACAGAAAATAAAATTCAATCTGCAATATCTAATTTAATAAAAGGACGAACTACTATTATTATTGCTCATAGACTATCTACTATTAAAAAAGTAGATAGAATTTTTGTTTTCAAGGAAGGTAAAATAATTGAAATGGGAAACTTTGAATCTCTAATGAAAAACAAAGGGGCTTTTTATGAATTAACAAGATATCAAACAGCCATATAATCTTAGGTATTTACAAAATTAAATATATATGTTATACAATTAAAAGATAAAGGGGGAAGAAAAATGGAAAAAATGACCCAGAAGGAAATCCATAGGTATATTAAGGAAAATAATTTACCTATTCTAACTCAGGAAGATTTTGATTTTTTTTCACAGGCTATAAAAATGCCAGTGGCAAAAAGTGATTTCATTTCTGAAGTTAAAAGAAAAACATATAAACTTCTAGAAGAAATAGAAGTTTATGAAAAGATTCCAGACCATGATCTTCAAGCAAGAATTGTTGCTTTGAGATTTATTGAATTAGCGAAAACGCCAATTCAAAAAGAACAGGAAAAAATCATAGTTGGATCATAGGCAAAACAATGTTTTGCCTTTTTTATTTGACATTAAATATCCTTAAAGATTATAATACTATTATAATCAATTAATAATTAAAAAAATGGTTAAAAAAACAACAAGCAAAAAAGGAAATCTTGGAGCAGTAGTAGGATTAGGAGTTGGAATAGCTGCAGCTTCTGTTGCTGCATATCTTCTTTTTGGTCCTGATGGAGAAAAGAATCGTAAAAAAGTAGTTGGATGGACAGTTAAAATGAAAGGGGAAATTATAGAGAAATTTGAAAAGGTAAAAGAAGTGACTGAACCAATATATCAAGAAATAGTAGATGAGGTTTCTAAAAAATATTCTAAATTAAAGAGTATCGATAAAGAAGAACTTGAAGCAGTTGTAGGAGACTTGAAAAAGAACTGGAAAAAAATAATTAAAGAAGCTAAACCAAAAAAGAAATAAAAAAAGAGGAAGATTAGACTTTAACTTTTTGAAAGTCTATTAATTCCTCTTTGTAATCTTTTTTTGCGTCTTTGCAAAAATACTTTTTAAGAACCTGTTTCCTTTGACCCTTTGAAGGGTTCCTCTTTGTAACTGGCATAACAAATATTTAATAATTTAAAATCATAAAAAAGTCAAGAAATATGACAAAAAAAACAAAAACAGTAAGAACATTTTATTTGTACACGGTCTCACTTTTAAGTTTAATCTTTTTAGCAGTTGGATTAGGAAATCTAATCAATACAAACCTTAAATCAACTTTTTTCAAAGAAGCTGAAAAAAGAGATTACTCTGTCTGCAATAATTATCCTAATTATATGTATTCAATTGATACTCTTAAAAACACTGAGTATGCCACAGAGGACAAAACAGAAATAATAGATCAGATGATTGAAAGTTATAAAAACTGGGAAAAAGACAACTTGGGAGAAATTTGTTATAAAGCCGAAAGAGAAAGAAAAATGGTTAATTCTTTAACTATGATTCTTATATCTCTTCCTTTGTATGCTTTTCACTGGGCCATAATAAGAAAGGAAAGAAAAATTAATGAAGAAGAATAAAATAGTTATTGTAATTGCATCAAAAGATTTCCGAGACGAAGAGTATTTTATAACTAAAGAAGTTTTAGAAGAAAAAGGATTTATTGTTAAAACATCTTCTAATGATAAAAAAGCTATTGGTAGATTTGGTAATGAAGCTAATGTTAATTTATTAATTGAAGATATTAATTCTAATAATTTTGATGCTATTATTTTCGCGGGAGGTTCAGGTGCAATAGAATATATAGACAATAAACTATCTTATAATCTTTGCAATGATTTTATAAATAAGGGTAAGGTAGTAGGGGCAATTTGTATTGCTCCTACTATTCTTGCTAAAGCTGGAGTATTGAAAGGAAAAAAAGTAACTGTTTTTCCGTCTGGTAAAAAAATAATAGAAGAAAACGGAGGAAAATATCAAAAAGAAACGGTTGTTATTGACGGTAAAATTATTACAGGAGAAAATGCTGATAGTTCTAAAGAATTTGGAGAGTCAATTGCAAAAGTATTGACAAATTATTAAAAAAAGGTAGAATCAATACATAATTAATATTCCACAGAAAGTAGGCGTAAAATAAGACCTACCGAGGATAAATAATAAAGTTGTTTATTTTCTGTGGGTGCACAGATTTTTTAATATATAAATATGCCTTTAACAAAAGAACAAAAACAAAAAATTGTTTCTGATTTGAAACAAAGCATTGAAAAGAAAAAATCTATTGTCTTCCTTGGGTTTACAGGAGTAGACGTTAAGGAAATGACCGAATTCAGAGAAGAATTAAAAGACAATGGAAACGAAGTGAAAGTAGCAAAAAAGAGTTTAATGAAAATTGCTCTTGAAGAAAAAAAGATTGATTTTGACCCAAGAAAATTAGAGGGAGAAGTAGCAATGGTATTTGGCTACGAAGATGAAATTTCTCCAAGTAAGTTTTCTTATAATTTTTCTAAGAAAAATGATAAAGTAAAGATTTTAGGAGGATTCTTGGATAATAAATTTTACGAAGTAAATGATATTATCAAATTAGCTGAACTACCAAATAAAGAACAATTATTAAGTATATTTGTTAGAACAATTTCTGCTCCAGCAACAAACTTAGTAGGAGTCCTTTCAGGAAATACAAGAAAGTTAGTTTTAGCACTTTCCCAGATAAGAGATCAAAAAGCATAATAAATAAATAATAAAAAATACGTTAAAATATATTGAATTAATAAAAACAGTGTTTTCATTAATTAATATAGTTAATGTTAAAAAAAACAAATGGCAGAAGAAAAAGAAATCGTAGAAGTTCCTGAAAAGTTCAAAAAACTTGTTGAGGAAATAGAAAAAATGTCTGTTTTAGACTTATCTGAATTAGTAAAAGTTCTTGAAGATAAGTTTGGTGTATCAGCAGCTCCTCAAATGATGGCAGCAGCTCCAGTAGCAGGCGGAGAAGCAGCATCTGCTGAAGAAAAATCTTCATATGATGTTGTATTAACTAGTGCAGGAGAAAAGAAAATTGATGTTATAAAAGTTGTAAGAGACTTAACTCAAAAAGGATTAAAAGAAGCTAAAGATTTAGTTGATGAAATAGCTTCAGCTCCTCAAGTTATAAGAGAAGGTGTTGAAAAGAAAGAAGCAGAAGAATTAAAGAAGAAATTTACTGAAGCTGGTGCAACAGTAGAACTAAAATAAAATTCTTAAGGAAAACAAAAACTCCGCATTTAAGCGGAGTTTTTTGTTACTTAACTTATTCACATATAGAAGCTGGAATGCCTCCTGTAGCCCTGCAAATTACGTCTTTAACGGCTTCTGTATCTTCTGCAACAGATGTTGCTTCTCCTGAACCTATTCTATAATATTTACATCCAATAATTAATGCTGGAACAGAACCATTGCCATATTTTAATAAAATATCGGCTTCAGTTGATCCATCAAAATTCTCGTGATAATTGATATTATCTCCAAATAATTGAGATAATTCAGTCATTATTGGTTTTTGCCATTCACAATGAGGACAAGTTTCGGAACCGAAGAAATAGACTAATGGTTTACCATTTTCATCGGTACAAACATCAACCTCTGATATTTCCTTAAAACCTCCTTCAACATTAACTGATTCTTTTGATGCCATCTCAGAAACATCTCCTTGTTGATTTATACTTGCAGTCATATCAATAGGACCATCAATGAAAAGGTACTTTCCGTCAGAAGAAACAAATACATCAAATATATTTCCTTGAACTTCAATTTTTACTCTATGTAGACTTTCAATATCATTATCTACAACACTGCTTAAAGAAGCAGTATTAGCACCTCCTAATAGAGTTTCATTAATATAGCTCATTGCTTTTTCCACAGCACTATTAGAAGATTTAAGCTCTGGCTGAACAACAATGAACAATGCTAATAACAAAACAATAATTAATAGGGCAACTCTCCATTTATCAGAAAAAAAGTTCATATTCTTTTTAAATTATTATTATAATGTTTATAATATATCAATAAAAACAAAAAAAATCAAACAAAAAAGCCCCGATAAACGGGGCACGAAAATTAAAAATTATTCTTCGTCTTCAGAGTCATCATCATCATCTTCTTCGTCTAGATCTTCTTCATCATCTGAAGATTCTTCTTCGTCTTCTTCATCATCTAACTCATCTGTAACTTCTTCTTCATCATCTGAAGATTCACAAGCTTCTTCTTCGTCCATTAACAATGAAGTTTCTTCTTCTTCAGAAGTTTCTTCTTCATCCATTAACAATGAAGTTTCTTCTTCTGTTGTTGTTTCTTCTTCTTCAAAAATCATAATATTATATTTTAAAATTAGTCTTATTAACGATAACTGCCGACCTTTTACTAAGATGTTATTATTATAGTTATAGAAAAATTATTGTCAAGCTTAAATTGTGGACATTTTTTAGAAATAGATTATAATGAAAATATGAATATTATTTTAAGCTATTTTTATTGGCAAATAATAATAACTCCTAAAAAATTAATTTCAATTATTAAAGACTTAATTGTTTTTGGATTTGACTTTTTTTCTATAAAAGAAACTATTAGAACGTTATTTTCTCCATGGAGAAGATCAACTTGCGATTATGGACGAGGGTTTGATTTTCAAAGATATTTTGAAGCCTTTTCTTCAAATTTAATCTCTAGAATTTTAGGATTTATAATGAGGCTGTTCTTATTATTCTTTTTCTTATTATATGAAATAGTTATTTTAATAATTGGCCCATTATTTTTAATAATGTTTTTAACTTATCCCTTTTTAGCAATTTTTATTTTATTTAAGCTTTTATGATTAATTTTAGAAAAACTTCTATATATAGAGCTGTAAAGATGGAAAAATTCTTTTCTTTAATTAAGCTTATTAAAAACATCTCTATTATTTTACTTATAGTCTCAATATTCTTTATTTTTCAAGGGGAAAATGAGTATATTAAAATTGCATGCATATCCTTATCAGTAATATTAATATGTATAAATCTTAATTCTTTTTTTGAAAACTATATAAAGTTACCAAAAAATAAAAAAACATTAAGAGAAGCGGTGGATAACAAGGAAAGCCTTTTACCTTATCTTAATTTTTATTCAGCTAAATGTTTTTCATCGTTAAAATCTTTTAGTTCAACTTCAATTCTCGAATCTCTATTAAGAAAAAGAAATAAAAAGATTGATTTTATTTTTTATAGGCTTCTTATTAATCTTAAAGAATTAAAAGAAGAAATTAGAAATACTGATACAAAAATAAAAGATGATATTAATGAAGTTATTAGGGAAGCAGGAGAAATATCATTAAGAAGAGGGGGAGAAAAAATCAAAGAAGGAGATATTATTGCATCATTAGCTAAAATTGAACCTCACTTAAGAAATATCATCACTATCTGCCAAATAGAAGAAAAAGACTTTGAAGATGTAAATGAATGGCAAGAAAGAGTTTCTATTAAAGTTAAAAATAGTAAAGAATGGTGGAATTATAATAATCTTTTGAAATTAGGGTCTTTAGGAAAGGACTGGACAGCTGGATACACGCCAACATTAGATTTATTCTCTATTGATTGGACTGATATCGTTAAAAGAAGAGGTTTTGAAGATATAATTGGAAATAAAGATAAGATAAATCAATTAGAAAGAGCTTTATT
This sequence comes from Minisyncoccota bacterium, assembly GCA_028693895.1. Classification (GTDB taxonomy): domain Bacteria; phylum Patescibacteriota; class Minisyncoccia; order Minisyncoccales; family Minisyncoccaceae; genus UBA2558. The sequence goes on along the minus strand of JAQUUL010000011.1, from coordinate 3,585 downwards.
AAGAATAAATTCTCAAAATGCTTTAATTGTTGGAGAACAGGGAGTAGGAAAGAAAAATATTATACATGGGTTAATTAGAAGAACACTTTTAAATCAATCTGAAAAAGAATTAAATAACAATAGATTTATTGAACTTGATATAGTTTCACTTGCATCAAACGTTACTTCTTTTGAACAGATGGAAAAGATACTTAATCAATGCTTTACTGAAATAGTAAACGCTAGAAATGTTGTTCTTATCATCAATGATTTTCATGATTTCTTAGGAGGAAAAGAAAAAGCTGGAATAGTAGATATATCGGGAATGATAGGTAATTTTCTTGCTCTTAAAAATTTTAAAGCAATTTGCTTAACTTCATATAATGGTCTTCATTCATATATTGAAAAAAAGCCTTCTATTTTAGCTCAATTTCAAAAAATAGAAGTAGAAGAAATGACTAAAGAAGAATCACTAAAGGTTCTTGAAAGTAAAGTATTTAATATTGAAATGGAAAATAAGAAGTTTGTTCCTTTTAATTCCTTGAAAGAGATTGTAAACATATGTGATAAATATATATTTGAATATCCTTTCCCTCAAAAAGCAATAAATATCTTAGAAGAAGTTGCACTAAAGAAAGAAAATCAGATAATTATGCCTGAAGATATTCATTCTATTGTTTCTGAAAAAACTCAAATACCAGTAGGAAAAATAAGGAGTCAAGAAAAAGAAATATTATTAAACATGGAATCTATTCTTGAAAAAAGAATAGTTGGACAAAAAGAAGCAATAAAAGAAATATCATCCTCTTTAAGAAGAGCTAGAACTGGAATACAAACAAGAAAAGGACCAATGGGAAGTTTTCTTTTCTTGGGACCAACTGGTGTAGGAAAAACCGAAACAGCAAAAGCTTTAGCAGAATCATATTTTGGTTCAGAAGATAAAATTATAAGACTTGATATGTCTGAATTCCAAAGAATTGACGATATTCCAAGACTATTAGGTTCTGAAGAACAAGAAGGAATCTTAACTACTAAAGTAAGAGAAAATCCTTTTTCTTTAGTCTTATTAGATGAAATAGAGAAATCTCATCCAAATATCTTAAATTTATTCTTACAAGTATTAGATGAGGGATATTTAAATGATTACACAGGAAGAAAAATAAGCTTTACGAATACAATTATAATCGCTACTTCAAATGCAGGTTATATGACAATACTAAGAGCAATTGATGGAGAAAAAGAAATGCCAGAAATTAAAGAAGAATTGCTTTCTGATATATTTGAAAAAGGACTATTTAGGCCAGAATTTATAAATAGGTTTGATGGAGTTGTTGTTTTCAAATCATTAAATAAAGAAGAACTAAAGCTAATTGCTCACATTCAATTACAAAAGATAAACAATAATCTTTCTTCTAAGAGGATTAATTTAGAAATTACGGAAGAGTTAAAAGAGAGTATTGTTGATTTAAGCTATAATCCTACTTTTGGAGCAAGAGAAATGAAAAGAATTATTCAAGATAAAATAGAAAACAGTTTAGCAAAAGAAATTCTTAAAGATTCTATTCCTAATGGAAGCACAATAACAATTAACCCTAAAACATTCAAAGTATTGATAAACTAACAATAATCCCTGTGGAAAAGTCAAAAAGCCCTTGTTTTAACAAGGGTTTTTAAGTGGTTGACAAGTTTTTTTGAGTGGTGTAGAATGGTTGTACAGTGTAAATAAGTGGGGAAAAGTGTGGATAACTAAGATTATTTGTGGATAAACAAAATATGATAATTGGTCAATACAATTACAATTTAGATCCAAAGAAGAGACTAACTGTCCCAACTAAATTTAGAAGTGTTCTATCTAAAGGCGCCATTCTTACAAGAGGAATAGATGGGTGTCTTTTTTTATACCCACAAAAGCAATGGAATGAACTTGCTGATAAATTAAGCAAGATGCCTTTATCTCAAGCTAATGCTAGAAGTTTTGCAAGGGTAATGATCGCTGGTGCAATGGATGTAAAAATAGACAGCTTAGGAAGAATATTAATTCCAGATTATTTAAAAGAATATGCGAAATTGGATAAAAAAGTAGTAATTGCTGGTTTATACGATAGAATTGAAATCTGGGACGAGGAAAACTGGAAAAAATATGGAGAAACTACTGGAACTCAAGTTGAAAATATAGCAGAAGGATTAAAAGAATTAGGAATATAAAATGCACATACCAGTTTTATTAAAAGAAGTAATCGAGGGACTTAATCCACAGCCGAATGAAAACTATGTAGATTGTACATTAAGTAGTGGAGGACACACAAAAGAGATATTAAAAAGAAATGGTCCAAACGGAAAAGTATTAGGGATTGAAATAGATAAAGATATATTTGAGAAAACCATTAAAGACGAAAGGCTGGTTGCGGTAAATGATTCGTATATAAACCTTGAAAAAATAATAGAAGAAAATAATTTCAATAATATATCAGGAATATTACTTGATGTCGGAATGTCTTCATACCATGTTGATTTAAGTGAAAGAGGATTTAGTTTTAATAAAGATGAACCTTTAATAATGACTTATGGAGACGGAACAACCGCTGAAGAAATTATAAATGAATATACAGAAGAAGAAATAGAAAAAATATTAAGAGAGTATGGAGAAGAAAAATTTAGCAGAAAAATAGCTAAAAAAATATGTGAAGAAAGAAAGATAAGGAGAATTAAAAGTACATTACAATTAGTTGAAATTATTAAGAAAATAGTTCCTTATTCAAAAATACATCCCGCAACGAGAACATTTCAAGCATTAAGAATAAAAGCAAACAATGAATTAGATAATATAGAGAAAGTTTTACCTCAAGCATTAAAAGCACTAAATAAGGGAGGAAAGTTGCTTGTTATATCATTTCATTCTCTTGAAGATAGAATAGTTAAGAATTTTATGAAAAATGAAGGGTTGGAAATAATAACAAAAAAACCAATAATTCCAACGGAAGAAGAAATAATAACGAATCCAAGAAGTAGATCATCAAAATTAAGAATAGCAATAAAAATATGACAAAAACAAATAGAAGAAAAAATAAAATATTGTTCTTTTCGATAGTATTTCTTTTTTCAGGATTATTAACTTTTTATTTCTTTCAAATAGTAAAAATGTCAGAAATAGCATATGAAATGGGAATAAAAAATGATATGATAAATGAAACAAAGGAAGAAATTATTGATCTTAATTTGTCTGTTTCAAAACAAAAGAACCTAAAGAATGCTGAACAAAAAGTAATTGAACAAGGATTTCAAAGGGTAAGTATAAATACAAGAAGTTACATTGTTGTACCAGAAATATCATTAGCTAACAAATAATGAACATATCAAAAGACTGGAGATTTAATTTGATTTTTGCTGTTGTAGTTATAATCAGCGGAATAGTTCTGTTCCGTCTTTTTTTCCTTCAAATTAATAATGGAGGATATTACAAAGCTTTAGCTCAAGGACAACAAGTAGAACTATCTGAAATAGAAGGGGAAAGAGGAGCTGTTTATTTTTCTAACAGAGAAATGTTGGCTATAAACATTAAAGTTCCTTATCTTTTTATTTCTCCAGCAGAAATAGAAGATAAAGAAT
>JAQUUL010000010.1 GCA_028693895.1 Minisyncoccota bacterium | reverse complement strand
ATGTTCCTAATGCAGCAGGTATAAATAATTGTGGGTCATATCTAGAAATCCACCAAACAGCATATATTTCTCCTGCCATTCTTCCAATTATTTGTTCAGAAATAGCATTTTTAATAAATTTCTTATTAACTATTCCTCCTAATATTACCTCAAATAAGAACATAAAGCAAAGCACGTTAATAAGCCATCCAATAAATACCCAAGGGTTTAAATAAAGGAAAATTCCAAGCAAAGAGGCTGCTCCTCTTCCTCCTTTAAACTTAAGAAATGGTGAATAGTTATGTCCTAATATAGAAAAGAATGTTCCCAATGTAATTGCAAGAACAGGGTTTTCAGGTAATAACTGTTGAGCAATAATTACAGCTAAGACTGACTTAAAAGCATCTAATAAAAAGACTAAAATAAAAGATAATATTCCTAATATTTTTCCTTTTTCGTGAGAAACAATTCTTAAGGTGTTCAATGCGCCTGTATTTTTTGAACCAAATTGACGCATATCTCTTTTTAGAAATAATTTTACATAAATTAAGGCAAAAGGAATTGAACCTAAGAGAAAAGAAATTAAAGAAATTAAAATATATTTTGTCATATTATTTTTCTTCTATTGAACAGCAAATCAATGTTCCTGGGCCAACATGTGAACCAATAACAGGACTTGTCTGTCCTATAAATGCAACTTTTACTTGTGGATAATTTTCTTCAAATAATTTTTTAAGTTTATCTCCTTCTTCTTTTGCGTCAGCATGACTAATTGCTACTCTGCAAATAGCCCCTTCTTCAAGAGGTTTTTTTATAACCCCTTCAACTTGCTTAAATAAAGCATTTGCAGTGTCTTTTGCTTGCATTTTAAGATTAGCTGGTTTTATGATCCCATCTTTTACTGATAAAATTGGTCTCATTCCTATTTTTTGCATTTGAGAAAGGATAACAGATAAAGTATGGTTTATTCTTCCTCCTGCTTCTAACCATTTTGGACTTTCAAGCATTCCAAAAAGAAATACTTTCGGAGATACCTTTTTAATTATTTCAAATATTTCTTCTCCTGTCTTTCCTTCATCTGCTAATTCTTTTGCTTTAATAGCGAGAAGTCCCTCGCTAGCGTCAGCATTGAAACTATCTAATATAAAAATCTTTTTTTGGTCTTCCTCGGACAGCATCTTTTTAGCCTGAAGAGCTGAATTATATGTTCCTGATATGCCTGAACTTATTGTTATACATATTATAGAATCACTTTCTTTAATTCCTTCGTCAAAGGCTTTTTTGAACATTCCTATTGATGGTTGAGATGTTTTTGGTGTTGTTTTAATTCCCTTTTTTTCAGCATCTCTCATTTTTTCAAAAATATTATTTCCTTCTAAGGAGTCCATTTCTGGCCAATCTATCTTAAAGGGAACTACTACAAAACCATATTTTTGACAAATACTTTCTTCTATTGATGCACTTTCGCCTATAATTATTGTTGTTTTTTTCATATATTTAATTTATTTTTCTTGCCATGCTAAAATTAATGAATTTGGTCCAATATGTCCTCCTATTGGAAAACAAGTAAGATTAATAAAAGAGACTTCAGTATTTTTTAGAGAAAGAATCAGCCTTTTAAGTTTTTCCGCTTCTTCTTCATCGTCGGCATGAGTTATTCCCGCTATGATTTTTCCTCCATTTTCTCTAAATTTAGCAGTAGATTTTTCAAAATCTTCAAAAAGAGAATCAGATAAATTTTTAATGTTTCTTTTAAATCTTGCAATAGTTAGTTTTCCGTTTTTTACTGTGAAGATTGGCTTAATTGACATTTTTTCTATTTTTTCCATCATTATAGGTATAATTGTTGGAAACCTTCCGCTTAATTTTAGCCATTTCGGGTCTTTATATATACCTAAAAGATTAGTTTTTTGAGCACTTATCTCAGCTTTTTTAATTATTTCTTCAATATCCAAGCCTTCTTTAATAAGAGAAAGAACTTTTAATGCTACTAATCCTTCTCCAGCACTTCCATTTAATGAATCTAACACATGAACCTTATTTTGAAATTCATTTTGTAAGAACTTTTTAGCTTGAAGAGCTGAATTGTATGTTCCTGATATTTTTGAAGAAACAGTAACACAAATAATACTTTCAAATTCTTGTAGTTTTTCCTTAAATAGACGCAAGAATTCATTAATAGATGGTTGAGATGTTTTAACTGCGCTTGGAATTCCTAATTTTTCTGCTTCTCTTATTTTTTGATAAATATTCCCTGGAATATTTGCTATTTCTTGAAAATCAAGTTTAAATCGAGCAAGACCAATGCCATTTTCTTTGATAATTTTTTCTGGTAAATCAATTGCTTCGTCTGCTATTAATGCTATTTTCATATTTCTTTTTGTTGCCAACTTAATACTAGTGTATTAGGTCCTGTATGGGCTCCTAAAACAACATCTAATAGGCTTATGCTAATAATACGAACATTCGTTAATGTTCCCAATAATTCTTTAAGTTTATTAGCTTGAGGTTCGTTATCGCCGTGGGAAATAATAACATCTATTTTTCCCTTAAATTCTTTTGTTCTTTTAGAAAATTCTTCAAATAATGGTGTTGCTAATTCAAAAAAGTTTCTCTTAATTGAAAATGGTTTTATTGTCCCATCTTTTACTTGCATTATCATGCCAATTTTCATTTGTTTCATTTTTTGTAATCCATAGGGAAGTATTTTAGGCATTCTTCCTCCCATAAAAAGCCATTTTGGATCGTCGTATGTGAAAATTAAAAAATTATTCTTTATATTCTTATTAAAATTTTTAATTATTTCTTCAATATTTAACTTTCTTTTGATATCTTCAATTATTTCCATTACCAAGAGGCCTTGAGCTCCACTTCCTGTTTCAGAATCTAAAATATGAATCCTTTCTCCATCTTTACCTAAAAACTTTTTAGCTTGAGTAGCGGCATTATTTGCTCCAGAGGCTTTTGCTGAGAAAGAAATATGAATTATCTCTTCATATTTTATTAGCTTTTCCTTAAAAGCATTTAAGTATTTTTGAAGAGATGGTTGAGATGTTTTTATTCCTCCTGTTTTTCCTAATTTTTCTCCTGTTCTTTGTTTTTGAAAAACATTTCCTTCTATTGATTCATATTCTCCAAAGTCAATATGAAAATCAATAATACTAATATCATTTTCTTTAATAGTATTTTCGTTTAAGTCGCCGTTTGAATCTATTGTTATTCCTATTTTTTCCATAATTATTTTATTATCCATCCCACAAGTAAACTTTGAGGACAGGCATTAATACTTGTTACTGGATCAGTTATATTGATAAATGAAATATCAGTTTTTTTAATAGTTTTTAATAGTTTTTTAAGTTTTTCTGCTTCTTCCATATTGTCTCCATGAGCGATAACGGCACGAATTCTTTTTCCATCTAAAATATCTTTTTTAGAATATTTTTCTATTCTTTTAAAAGCAAATTCAGAAAAATTGCTATTCTTTAATGTTTCTGCTTGAAAAATTTTTCCTTTTTTTATTTCTCCTAAAGAATACCATTTCTTCTTTTTGAACCAGCCTGTTTTTTTCTCTTTATTCCACCAATCATTTTTCTCAACAAGACAATAAAGATTTATCTTTAGAACAAGATTTTCTAATTTTCTTACAATTTCATTTATTTTTCTTTGTTCGGCAATCATTTCGATAGCTTCTAAAATTAAAACTGATTGTCCAGCACTAATATTTTTTGAATCAATAATGTAAATATGCTCTTTTTCTTCCTTTGAAAGCAATTCTTTTCCTTTTATTGCAGAACTATAATTATCTGATAGAAGAGATGATGATGTGATACATATAACATCATCAAATTTTTGAAGTTGAGATTTATATGATTCCATAAAGAATTCTGGAGATATCGGTTCTATTTTAGGACAACTTTTTATTCCTTTTTCTTTCGCTTCTTTAATTCTTTGACAAATATTTTCTCCTGCAACACTTTCTCCTTCTTCCCAAATAATTCTAAGAGGAATAACTTCTATATCATAATGACCTATTATTTTTGAGTTTAATCCCGCTCTTTCGTCGGTTACTATCCCTATAGAAACATTTTCTACTGATTTTTGTCCTGTTACCTCTTTTGTCATATCTTCAATACGCAAACTTTCAATGTTTCCCATTTTCTTAATAATATCCCTTACTTCGTATGGGTCATCTGTGTGAATATGTATTTTTGTTCTGTTCCCTATCTTAATAATATCTAAACAATTTCCCATTTTATCCAATCTTTCTCTTACCTGTTTTTCTTCGTAATATCCATCATCTAACAATGCAACAACCTCATATCTATTAGAAAGTATTTGAATAAATCTTTTTGGTCTATATACTTGTTTTTGCTCTTCCTTGCGAATAATAAACGGATCTTCTTGTTCTTTTAGCGTGTCTAAGTATGTTTCAAGAATCATTAAAAATCCAAGTCCTCCTGCATCAACTACCCCAGCTTTTTTAAGAACTTCCATTTTATTTGGAGTATCAATCAAAGCTTCGTTGGCTTTTTCTATTGCATAATAAAAATTTTCAATGATATCTTTTTCTTCCTTTGATTTTTCTTTTATCGCTAAAGCAAATGCCTTAATAACATCAAGCATTGTCCCCTCTTTTGGATTTTGAATTGAATCTTTTGCTCTCTCATACCCTTTTTCAAAAGCAATTCCCATTTTTTCTGCGGTTAATAAATCATCTTCAGCAATACAAGGAAAAAATCCTGCTAAAAATCCAGTATATATTATTCCAGTGTTTCCTTGCGCAGCAGTAAGCGCTCCATCTAAGACACTATCAGATAAATCAGAAATACTATTGAAGTCTTTATCAGCAATGTTTTCTTTTATACCTTTTAATGTAGCAGATAAATTTGAACCAGTATCTTGGTCTGGAACTGGGAAAACATTTATTTTATTTATTTGTTCTTTATCTCTTTCTATTCTCTCACTAGAAAATAGAAGCATTTTTTTAAGCTCTTTATGCGATATCTGTTCCATATTTATTTTATTTTTTTCTCCATTTCTTCAAGAATTTTTTGAGCCATTTCTTTTCCCCCTAGTCCAAAAGCAATTCCAAGAATTATTACGAATAAACTTATGAATCCAATAAAAATAATTAAAATTAGAGTTTGAGCAATTTGTAATTGATATAATATCGCTAAAATTGCTAATACCCATGTAGAAGCAGAAAAAACATCCCCTAAGAAAGTAGAATAAGTAACTTTTTCTCCGTTACTAAAGCTACCAATAATAATTTTTTTGCAAAAATCAGCAATGAAAACTGCAAAAATGAAAATAATTGATGAAATAAAAATGTTAGGATAGTATTCTATAATTCCTGTTAGTATCCCATTTAATGATTTTAATGATAATAAATCTAAAGATGCAACTAAAAACAAAAGGAAAATATAGACCTGAACAATTAAGCCAAAGAATTTAGAAACATTTAATTTTGTTTCAAATTTATCAAAAAAAGCTTGCCAGCCTAAAGAAGACAATACTTGGTCTAATCGAAACCTTTTCAAATAATAGTCCACAATTTTTCCAGCCTTTCCTGACAAGTACAAGCCTAAAATAATTATAGCTATTGCCCAAATTATATTTGGCAAACTACTTATTAATTCATTTATAAATATATCAAACATATTTTAAGTTATTATTTATTACAAAATTATAATATATTACCACTTTGCTTTATGCAACCCTAAATTATACCCAACTCTATTAAATAAAATATGTATGAAAAATGTCAATAGGAAAAGAGTAATCCAAAACTGAAAAGAAAGATTTAGAAATGGTTGAACAAACAAAAAAGCACCAATAACATAGTTTGTTTGGTCAAAAGGTATAAATGCTGTTCCGGGTTTTAATTTTAATCTTCTTTTGATAAAAGCAAAGAAAATATCACCAAAAATTATACCAACTGAAAGAAGTATTCCTATTGTCCAAGTAGAAATAGTTAAAGTATTAACACCAATAATATCCATAAAAGGAAGATTATAGTGATTATTAATAAATATAATTAGTTGAAATAAAAGTGTGCAAAGTATAATTTCACATATTACTCCTCTCCATGTTTTATGTGAGCCCAAAAGCCTAACTCCGCCTAACATTTTTTCACCATCTACTGGCTTATTAAACCTATTAAGAATGTTAAAAGTATTAGCTAAAGGTGGCGAAGCATTAGCAATATAGGCAGGTATAAAAAAATAAATACAAGATATGATATATAAAAGTGTCATATTTTATATCATTATGGCAGATTTTAATTATTTTACAACTCTTTTTTCTTCTCCTTTCAATAATCTCTTGATATTTTCCCGATGAGACCAATATATAATTAAGATATAAATTATTCCTAAAGAAACATAAGGAATTGAATGGGATTCTGTCCAGAATAATATTGGAATTAATAAAATAATTATTAAATTTGTCAAGCTCATTATTTTGATTAATTTAAGCATTATTGCCCATAAAGCAAGAAAAACAAAAGCTTTCCAATTTAATATATATAAAATTGAGGAAAAAACAGTAGAAACAGCTTTACCTCCCTTAAATTTCAACCAAACAGGGAAAATATGTCCGATACTAGTAGACATCATAACTAAAACCATAAACCATTCGTTAGAAATGTAATGACTAGCTATATATATAGGTAGAAGTGCTTTTATAACATCTAAAAATGCTACTAAAAAGGCACACTTAAATCCTAAAGCCCTAGAAACGTTTGTTGCTCCGATATTACCACTTCCCTGCTTTGTTATATCAATTTTCTTTATTTTAGATATTATATAACCAAAAGGAATTGATCCGCAGAGATATCCTAATGCAATGAAAATTAATAAAATGTATTGTTCCATATCTTTATAATTATGTTTATTTATGTCGGGATGCTGGGAATTGAACCCAGATTATAGACTCCCGAAGTCTACATAATGCCGTTATATGACATCCCGAGATGTTTCACGTGAAACACTTTCCTCTATTTTTTAATTATCTAAGAAATTAAGATGTTTCACGTGAAACACCATCATATTTATTCTGGACACGGTTCTGGACATTCTGGACACGGTTCTGGACATTCTGGACACGGTTCTGGACAAAAAGTATATTTAAATGAAATGTTCTAAATAATTATTTAACATTGTCGAGAGAATTGAAATGTTTCACGTGAAACATTTCATCTTTTTTAATAATTATTGTTAAAGAAAATTAAGATGTTTCACGTGAAACATCTTAAGATACCCAATATTTTTCTTTTGTAGCCTTATCTTCTGAAGAAATTACTTCAATTTTAGTTTTCTTTGCTTCTTTTGCTGTTTTTTCTAATTCTTTATCGTTCATATTTCCTAATTCTATCAACTTTTCTTTAAGATACCTTTTATTATTCTTTTTTGGTTCATTTAATACATTTTCTAATAATATATCTAATATCATTCCAATTTTTGGAGATGGTTTTATCCCTAAAATATCCATAACTTCTTTTCCGTTAATTTTGAGCATTTTAACAGAAACAGGGTCCTTTGAGACTTTTTCAATCATATATTTAAGATGTCTCATCTTATATGGTTCTGCTTTAGGGCATCCTGAGCCGATTCTATCGCACATTCTTAATTGTAATAGTTTTTCAACGCTATCTAATCCAACATTCTTAATTAACCTTCTTACTGAAGATTCTCCAACCTCATCAACATTGTAATAAAAAAGATGATATCTTACTAAATTTACAATACTTTTAGCTTCTTTATTAGGAAATCTTAGTCTTTTTACTATTTTTTCAGTCATTTTAGCCCCTACTATTTCATGGTTATAGAAAGTAGCAGATTCTCCTATTCCTCTTTTAGTCCTTGGTTTACCGATATCATGCAATAATGCGGACATTCTAACTTCAAAATTAAAGTCTTTTTTAACTGAATATGCAAAAGATTCAAGATTGTGCCTATAACAATCATAAACATGATGTTTATTTTGTTTAATTTCGCATCCTTCTTCTAATTCAGGGATTATGTACTTTAACAGGCCATTCTTTCTTAAAGATTCAATGCCTTTTTTAGCATTATCGCTCATTATAATCTTCACAAGTTCATCTCTTATCCTTTCTTGAGATATCTTTTTTAATAGTTTAGCATTTTCTTTAATAGATTTTTCAGTTTTTTCTTCAATAATCCAATTATTTCCAAGTGTAGTTTCAAACCTAATAGCTCTCATCATTCTTAAGGCATCTTCTCTAAAACGTTCGTTTGGTTCGTTAACAGTACGAATAATCTTATTTTTTATATCATTTTGCCCATCAAAAAGGTCAATAATCTCGTATTTTTTATCTTTTATGGTAATAGCGATAGTATTAATAGTAAAATCTCTCCTTTTTAAGTCTTCATTTATGGTTTTTGACCATATTACTTTATCAGGGTGACGATTATCACTATAAGTAGTTTCGCTTCTATATGTAGTTATCTCAACAATTTCAAAATGTTCGTCCTTTAATGGAAAAGCAACTCCTACTGTTCCGAAATCATTTTCATAAAATGTTTTAATGTTTTTGTCAAGGAAAACTTTCTGTATTTCTTGAGGGGTTGCATTAGTTGTTATATCCCAATCAGCTGGAACAGAACCTCTTAATAAATCTCTGGTGCATCCACCAACAATATATGCTTCAAAATTTGATTTTTGAAGTTCTTCAATACAAAACAAAACTTTTTTAGGAATTAATTTAATATCTATCATTTTTTATATAATATATTAAATATCTAGACTTGACAACTATTTTTGTTCTGTTAGTATATACATACACTAAGAGTAGAAGTTTTTTGATTGGTCGGATGGTTCCGACCTTTTTAATACTAATAATTAATAATTAAAATATAATATGGATTTTCAATCATTCCTATCGGCCATTGGGCAAATATCAGAAGAAAAGGGATTGTCTTCTGAAAAAATAATAGAAACAGTAGAGCATGCTTTAGCTTCAGCATACAAAAAAGAATATGCTAAAAGAGGGCAAGTTATAAAAGCAAAAATTAATTCAAAAAATGGGAAAATGGAATTTTCAAGGGTAATGCTTTTAGTAGATGATACTATGGTTTATATTCCTGAAAAATTAGAAGGAGAAGAGGAAGAAACTTTTAAGATTAAGAAAAGCTATCGTCCAACTGAAGAAGAATTAGAGCCAGATGTTTCAAAAGAGGAATCATCAGAAAAGAGAGTAAGGTATAACGAAGAGAAGCATCTATTAATCGAGGAAGCTAAAAAGAAAGATATAAAATTGGAACCAGGAGAGGAGCTTATTATTCCTCTTGAAACTAAAGAAGATTTTGGAAGGATTGCTGCTCAAACTGCTAAACAAGTAGTTTTACAAAAAATAAGAGAAGCTGAAAAAGAGATTGTTTTAGAAGAATATAAATCAAAAGAAGGGGAGATAGTTTCTGGAATAGTTCAAAGAATTGAAGGCTCAAATATATATTTTGATATTGGAAAATCTTTAGGGGTTTTACCAAGGGAAGAGCAAATAAGAGGGGAGTTTTATAAAGAAGGACAAAGATTAAAGTTGTATATTTTAAGAGTAGATACAACACCAAGAGGTCCAGTTATATTATTATCAAGAAGTTATCCTAAATTAATTTCTAAATTATTTGAACTTGAAGTTCCTGAAATACAAGCTGGTCAATTAGAAATAAAATCAATAGCAAGAGAAGCTGGTTCAAGAACAAAAATATCAGTAGCTTCAGAGTCAGAGGAAATTGACCCTATTGGATCAATGGTAGGACAGAGAGGCGTAAGAGTAAGTGCAGTAATGTCAGAGTTAGGTGGAGAAAAAATTGATATTATTGAGTACGATGAAGATCCAGTTAAATATATTTTTAACGCATTATCTCCAGCTAAAATATCAGATGTTATTATTCATGAAAATAATTCGGCAGTAGTAATTGTTCCTCAAGATCAATTATCTTTAGCTATTGGTAAGGATGGGCAAAATGTAAGATTAGCAGCTAAACTAACTGGTTGGAAATTAGACATTAAAGGAGAGGGGGAAAATGACGATGAAGAAGAACTTGATATTGACGACGAAGAAGAAGATAAAGGACCAAAAGAATAAAAATAATAAATTGACTATGAAATACGAAATTAAAGAAATATCAGCAACAAAAAAGAAGGTAGAAATTGAAGTTTCTGCTGAAGAATTTATTAATTATTATGGACAAGCTCTAAAAGAAATATCAGTCGATGCGGAAGTTCCTGGATTTAGAAAAGGCAAGGTTCCTGAAAATGTAATAGAGGGCAAAGTTAGTTCTGATGGAATAGTTTCAGAGGCAGCAGAGATTGCAATCAGAGAAAATTGGATGAAGTTTTTAAGTGAAAGCAAAGAAGAAGCTATCTCTCAACCTCAAGTAGAAGTTACTAAGATAGCAAAAGATAATCCTCTTGTTTTTACAGCAGAATATGAGATTCTTCCTGAAATTAAATTGCCAGAATTAAAAACAATAGAAATTACAAAAAAGGAAGTGACAGTAGAAGAAAAAGAAGTTGAAGAAACATTAAAATGGATTCAACAATCAAGAGCAAAATATTTAGAAAAAGAAAATGGAGCTGAAAAAGAAGATTTAGTAGAATTTGCTTTCTCTTGTATTAGTATAGAAAATGACCCAGAGAAGAAAGATAGAATTGTTTTGGGAAAAGGTCATTATATAGAAGGATTGGAAGAAGCTCTTTTAGGAATGAAAAAAGGAGAAGAAAAAGAATTTGAAACAACAGATCCTAGGAAAAAAGAAGATAAAATTAAAATTAAAGTAAAAATAGATTCTATTAAGAAGATAGAATTACCTGAAATAAATGAGGATTTAGTTAAAGAATTAGGTTCTTTTGAAACAATAGACGACTTAAAAAAAGATATTAAAGAAGGAATTAAAAAAGATAAAGAAGCAGCAGAAATACAAAAGAATAGGGAAGAGGCAATTAAAAAAATGATAGAAAAAACAAAATTTGATGTGCCAGAGATATTGGTTCAAAGAGAGCTTGATTATATGATGCGAACAATAAAAGAAAGAGTTACTTCTGAATTAAACATGACCTTTGAAGAATATCTAAAACAGTCAAAGAAAACAGAAAAAGATGTTTTAGATGAAATTAAAAAAACAGCTGAAGAGAAGGTAAAAGGATTCTTGGTCTTGCATCAATTGATAAAAGATAATAAAATAGAAGTAGAAGAAAAAGAGGTTAATGAAAAAATTGAAGAAATGCTTAATCAATATGGAGACAAAGAAGAAATGAGAAAGAAAGTAGATATGGAACAAGCAAAGTTATATGTAGAAGATGAATTAAAAAGAGAAAAAGCTTTTAAGTTATTAGGATGTTAAAAAAAATGTTAATACCAACAGTAATAGAAAAATCACAATCAGGAGAAAGAGCATATGATATATACTCTAAGCTTCTTAAAGAAAGAATTATTTTTTTGACGGGTCAATTTAATGACTCTATGGCAAATTCAATTGTTGCTCAACTTTTGTTTTTAGCTTCAAAAGACGCTGAAAAAGATATTCAATTATATATAAACAGTCCCGGGGGGTCAGTAACTGCAGGGTTAGCAATTTATGATACAATGCAATATATAAAGCCAGATGTTTCAACGGTAAGCATTGGTTTGTCTGCTTCAATGGGAGCGATGATTCTTGCCGCTGGAGCAAAAGGGAAAAGATTTGCCTTGCCAAATGCAGAAATACTTCTTCATCAAGTTATGGGAGGAGCAAGAGGGCAGGCATCAGAAATTGAAATTACAGCAAAACAAATAATAAAAATTAAAGAACAAATGAATAAGATTTTGTCTAAACACACTGGACAACCTTTAGCTAAAATAGCGAAAGATACAGATAGAGATTTTTATCTTTCTGCATTAGAAGCAAAGGAATACGGTGTTATAGACGAAGTTCTTAAATAATAATAAATAATAAAATAATATGGACAAACAAAAAATATTAATTTACATTCTCTTAGTTATAGTTATTGCTTTTTCAATATATACCGCTAAAAATGTTTTTGATTCTTATTCTAATTCTCTTTATATCAAGGCATATAATGCTGGGTATGAGAAGGCCTTCAATGAAGTTATTTCTTCTGGTCAAAATGAATCTTGTGAACCTTTTTCAGTCTTTAACGGAGAAACAAATATTAATTTGATTAATGTTGATTGTTTAAATGGAGAACAAGAAGAAACTAATTAACGACTTATTAATAGAAAAGAAGAAAGAAATTATTATTATATTGTTATTGCTCATAGCACTAATTCTTCTTCTTTATTTTATTAATAAAGAACAAATAATAGTTGAAGAAAATCAAAAAGAAATTGATGCTATAGTTCAAAAACAAATAGAAGATATCAATCAATTAAAGCAGTCTGCAGACGCGAGTATTATTAATGAAGAAGAATTTCAATCTCAAATAGAAGATATTATTGAAAAAAAACAAGATAGTTCACCAGTTGTTAATATAGACGAAGAAATCAAAAAACAAATGGAGAGCATTGACCGATTAAGAAATAAAAAATAAAGAAATTGAAAAAAGAAACTAATAAAAACAAAAAAATAAATCTAATTCTTTCTTTTCTTTTTTCTTGTATTTGTTTTTTCTCTTTTATTGATATTGCTTCAGCGGCAGGACCATATGATTTGTCTGGTTATGCTTGGTCAGAAAATATCGGTTGGATAAATTTTGGAGAAAGTAATATTATTGGTAAAAATTTAAGTTTTGATGGGACGGGAGACTTTGTTGCAGTGTCTCATAGTTCAAGCTTAACTAATTTAAGAGTTTTTACATTTTCTTTTTGGATGTATGTAGATAGCTTTACCGGTGATTGGGTCTCATTATTTAGTAAAATGGATAGTTCTGGATCAGTAGCTTCAAGAACTTTTGCTTCATTTTTAAATATTAATGGGTCTGTTTATGCTTGTTCTAGTGATGCTGAGGGACAACAATGTGCTACAACAGCAGCTGGAACTATTGAAACAGGTAAGTGGTATCATTATTCTGCGGTTATAGATAGAAATAGCGGAGTAATTAATCTATATATTAACGGAGAACTATCGGCTACTAATACAGTAAGGACCACAGACGCTATTTCTAATGAAAGTCCAATTTATATTGGTTCTCATGGAACATCATATTCTATTCTTGATGGTTATTTTGATAATGTTAGTTTTTGGAATGTTGCCAGAAATCAAACGCAAATTCAAAATAATATGTGGACAGAATTAAATGGAAATGAAACAGGGCTAGTTGGTTATTGGGATTTTAATGAAGAATCTGGTTCAGTAGCGAATGATAAAACATCAAATAATAATGACGGAGTTGTTACAGGAGCAACTTGGAATGATATTGGTTATGGAGTAAGTATTGGGTCTGATAATATTTTTACTGGTTATGCTTGGTCAGAAAATATCGGTTGGATAAGTTTTAATCCTGCTGATTTAACAGGTTGTCCTAGTGGAACTTGTAATGCTCAATTAGTAGGAGATAAAATTGTTGGTTGGGCTAGGCAGTTAAATCTTGCAGACGGCTGGATTAAATTAGGACCAAATATTATTGAGTCAATTGATTATGGAGCTTATTTATCAAACAACGATATTCTTGGCTATGCTTGGTCAGATAATTTTGGATGGCTAAGTTTTAGTTGTGAAAATCAAGGTTCTTGTGGAACTGTTCAATACGGGGTTTCTATTGAGGGGAATGTGTCAACGAGTAATTATGTAACGAATATTAATTACTGTAATCATTTATCTACGCCTACGGTAAATACTGGGCTAACAGTTTCTTTTGCATGGGATTATACTGGAGATAGTTCGCAAAAAAGCTATACCATTCAAGTATCTACAAATAGTTCATTTACCAGTCCCTTTGAAGTTACAGCAAATACAGCTTCAACTTCATATATTCTTAATTTAGAAGGTTCCGGATGGAATGGGGAACAATTAAATTGGGGAAGTGTATACTATTGGCGAGTAATGGTAGAAAGTGAAGCAGGTGACATCTCTAATTGGAGCAGTGCCCAAACTATTAATATTTCAAGGACACACGCATCTCCATTAGTAGTTTTCTCAAATAGTCGACAGATAATCTTAGAGGGCAGAATAATTACTTTTATTCCTGAATCAGGGGAAATAATTTCTCAGACATATGATGCTAGCACACCATCTTACTTATGGACATTTACTGGGGGAGATCCAGAAACATCTACAGATTCTTCTGTTGAGGTTACTTTTGAAGAGTCAGAAACATATCCTGTCCTATTAAGAGTTACTGATGATTCAGGTTATTATTGTGAAAGAGAAGAAGACGTTAATGCTAAAATATTTAATCCAATTTGGAGAATTATTTCTCCGTATTAAAAAATATATAAAATATGAAAAAAACAAAAACACTAGGATTTTTATTAGGAATAGCCATAATGAGCACCATCACTGGTTATCTAGTCTTTGGCTGGACAGAGCCTACTTTAGCTCCTCCTAATGGTAATGTTTCTAGCTCTTTAAGTTGCACAGAAGAATTCTGTGTGACTGATACAGGTGTTGGGATTGGGACAACAAATCCGGAGCAAAAATTGGATGTTAATGGAATAGGTGACATAATGGGAGCATATAATGTAAATTCT
>JAQUUL010000037.1 GCA_028693895.1 Minisyncoccota bacterium | reverse complement strand
TTCCAGCTTGTAGTTTTATAAAATATTGAATACTTATAATTTAAGGTTTTTTAGTGCAAGCAAGGATGCTCACACAACAACATTATTCAACAACCTTTAAATGAGTCAAGGAGATTCTTCGCTCACGCTCAGAACGACAAAATTTCTTCGAAATTTTATTTACATTCTTGAACGTTGAATAGCCTCTGAAAGCGTATAGCATAATATTTTAATATATTCTATAACTTTTAATACATTTTTTTAATAACTTAAAAAATGCAAATAAAAAGACAGGGTTTTTGTTTCCCTGTCTTTACTTAACAAGAACTTTTAAGCTCAAATTTTTAAGGAGTCAAATTGAGCTTTTTATGCTTATTTCAGAAGGAGGGCTTTTTTAGTTGAAATAGTTTTATTATCTATAGAAAGTCTGTAAAAATAGATGCCTGAGGATAAGTTTTCAGCTTTCCATACAATATAACCTTTTTGAATATCATTGTCATTTAAATCAAAACTATTTACCTTTTGACCTTTAATATTAAAGATATCTATCATTGCTTTATCAAAAGAGTAGTTTTTGATTTCAAACGCAAGATTAGTTTCAGGGTTAAATGGATTAGGGTAATTTTGTTTTAATTTGATTATACTTTGTATAGCAACTATATCATTATTAGAGGTAATTATAGATGAAGTATCACCCGATATAATTTTAATGTTATCTAAAGACCAACCAGGGTCAGTAAGGTCATATAATGGAGCTGATTCATCATCTTTAAGTCTAAATTTTAGGTAAATTGATTCTCCTGCAAATTGATTTAATGAAACAAGGTTTTTATGCCAATAATCATATTTGCCTGCTTTTTCATACAAAACAATCCAGTTTTCATTATCTGTTGAAGCTGAAATGCTTACAAAATCATGTTCCCATTCTGTATATAGATGCTGTTCATAAAGTATATATGTTTCATTATCTTGAGGTATAGCTATAGGTTCAGCCGTAGTAATATCAACATCACAAGCGATTTCATAGAAACCATATCCACCCCAACTATCGGTTAAAAATGTCTTATCATTATGTGTAACGATTTCCCAATCTTCACCATTTACAATCCATTGAGAAAGGTCATTAGAGAAATCTTCTTCAAAAAGTATTTCTACAGTAGAGACATTAATATCAATGGATTTAGAGTTATCAAATTCAATTTCTTGTTGCCAGGGAACACCGTTTTCAGTGATAATAGTAAGTGTTCTTGTTCCAACAAAAGTATTTATAGAAATATTTCCGTCATTAGTTGTATAAACGTCATCTTCTTCACTTGGGTCTGTAAGAGTAATCTTTGCATTAACCGGATTTCCATCTGAATGGATATGTAAGTTCAAGGTAATTGCTTGCAATGGTTGTAAATTGATTTCTCTATAACGCCAACCGGAATTAGGGACAACAACATTAAGGGTTTCGGTTTGGTACCCTTTTTTCATTACACTAAAAGTATAAGCTCCTTGTAAAAGTGGTCTCCAAAATCTTCCGTGTTCTTCATTGGAATATCTTGGCTTGAGTGCATCTGATTCTCTATTATGAACAACAATTTTTGCCCTTAAAGGATCTCCACTGACAGCATCATAAACATTTCCGGTAAGCATACCTCGTGCAATGTCTAATGAACCTGTTGAAAGAGCTCGGTTAAACATCCATGCTTGACCATTTAAACAACGTTGAACAGTATCATTTAAGATATTCTCATTTGGTTGAATGTTTTCAGTACCACATTCAATTAATAATTTAATAGTTCCTAATTCAGAATAAAACCAAACATGCGAGTCACCTTTACGTCCTGAGGCAGGTAAAGCTTGATAAAAGGAACTTGAATTATACTTTTGGATATTTGAAGCAACACCTAAACCTACAGCATAATTAATATCATAGTCCGGTGCTTGCCTGCTTTCTAAATTTTTAAATTTAAATGGGATATATACTTTTTCAGAAAGGTTACCTGTCCTTGAGGAATGCCACACTATGGCATAAGTAAATTGTTCTCTATATGCAAGGTCTCTGATTGCTTTATTTTCACCTTCTGAAAAAGGATATTCACCTCGATAATAATCATATAATTCGTAACCATTAGTTGAATAAAGAGTATCACCATGAACCCAATTAACATCCCAATTTCTGTTTAAATCAACTCCGTCAATATCTCCACCTTGACCGGAAACAAAATCAAAAATTCCGTTATTATTATTGTCTTTTTTGTTTTTTCTATAAGTAAAATCTGATCCTGCCATAACAACATCTAATCCCTCAGGATTCATATTTGGTACTATCCAAATCTCTAATTCATTTAACCAATTTTGGTAAGGGGCTTGATTGTTATTGATAATTACATCTTTCATAAATTGCATTGCAATTTGATTACCTATTACTTCTTCAGCATGTAAACTACCGATGATTAATATTCTGGGAACATCTTTTCTTTCGTTTACATTATTTGAAAGCTTTGCCCCCCAAATGGGTATCTGCTCTGTGTCTGAAACACCAAGAGAATCAACTCTGATTAAAGAAGGATACTCATAAGCAAGTGAATCCATTATCGCTTTCATTTGGTCGTATCTTGTATAAAAAGATGGCAATGGTTCAGCGATAATTGTTAATAATGTGAATGTAATAATTAGTAATAAAATGATTTTTTTCATATTTAACCTTTCTTTTATATAGTTATTTTTTGGTTTTTTATAAGCATAATAACAATTATAAAAGCAATTTTTATTCCAAGAAATAATTGAGTATTCTCAGTGATTTTCTCTTTTTTTGAATTATCTTTTTTTATGAATTGCCAGTTTTATTTCTAACTTTTCAACAAAATGATTATATTTGGGATGAACAAAGAAAATGTGAGTTGAAGCTATTGTTCTACAAACTTATTAATTGATATTTTTTTGCAGTTAAGAAGCTTTAGTGCAAGTAAGAATAATCACACAAAAAATTTTTCAACAATCTTTAATATTCCTTTTCTTCTAAGTTATTGAAACTCCCTCTTGATTATAGTTAACTTAATTACATATAAATTAAGACATTATATTAGTCTTTTGATAAAATTTTGCTTACTATATCAAGTTTAAAGGCAGGTTTCACATAATCTTGACTTAAATATTTTTCCGGAATTGTAGTTTGATTACCGTCTCTTTGAGCTCCATAATGTGGTGACATAATTTCT
>JAQUUL010000036.1 GCA_028693895.1 Minisyncoccota bacterium | reverse complement strand
CGGAGTATAGGTGATAATTATTTTAGAATTTCAACACTTGCTGATAACAGCAATAATAACCTCAGTTTGTTTTTACATATATTTGTCATTACATATATTAGATAATACTGGTTCTGCTAGTGTATATATTAATAAGATTACTGGTGTTGCTACAGTTGCCATTTTTGTCACTGCTTCAATTGTGCTAAAAGGCATTTTTTTAAATGTATTTCTTGGAATAAATAACTCTCAAAAGGAACAAAGTGTATTTTCTATTTTTATTTTGACCTGTGTTATAGTTGCCGCTTTTATCCTAATTAATAATAAAAGCCTATTCTATTATTACAATGATAGGATGAGGTTAATTTCTGTTTCAATTATCACAATTTTAAGTTTCCCTTTGAAGTATATTTCATTTTTTTATTACATATCCTCAATATTTCTTTCTATAGTTGTTGGGACGTTTGGCTATAAATGTTTTTATAAATATAAGATCAAAAAAAATGTTGGGTTATATTTTCTGTTTATATCCACCTGCTCAATTGTTTTGGGTATTATACTTTCCTATTTCTTTGAAGCACTTTTCTTCAATACTTTTGTTTTGGCCTTGCTTATGTTTCTTTTATTAGGTTTTTTCATTTTCTATATATCTTTTTTCCATGGTGAATTAAGAAATAGAATTAATGAGTTAATTAAACAGGAGGAAGTTATTAAAGATAAGAATAAAGAACTTAAAAAAATTATTTATACGGATGATGTTATTGGAATTCCAAATAGAATAGCTTTTGAAAGAGATATCTTAATGAGAGAGGAATCTTGCTATATTGGCTTGTTAAATATTCATGATTTTATGGGCTATAACAAATTACTTGGATTTGATAGAGGGAATGAAATATTAATTGAACTAGCAGAAATACTTAATAAAGAATGTTCTGAGAGAATTTCTCTCTATAGATATTATTCAGATAAATTTTTAATAATATTTAATAGCAGCAATAATGAAGAAGTAACGGATATTTTTAAAAATATTCAATCCACCATTGAAGATGGAAGTTTTTCCGGGTTAAAGATAAGGGTTTATTTAGGGATATATTTTTTATCAAAACAAGAAATTTTAGCAACAGAAAATTGTTGTATTAATTTATATGGTGAATTGGAAACAGCAGCACTTATGGCAAAAACTACGAAAAGTTCTTTGTATAACTATAATTCAAATGATCATGAAAGAGAAAAGGATGTAGCCTTATTAGAACAAAAGATCTTAAATGCAATTAGTATGAAGCAATTTGAAATGTTTTATCAGCCCCAATATGACAATAATTTCAAGGTTGTAGCTTTTGAAGCGCTTCTTAGATTATGGGACGGAGAAAAATATCTTCCTCCAATGGAAATAATTGACCTAGCAGAGAGAAAAGGTCTTATGGAACCAATTACAAGGCAGATTATTGAATATGTTTTTAAAGATTTTTCTACAAAAAAAGTATTTGAAAATCGAAGAGTATCAATAAATATTTCTCCAGATCAATTAGTTGAAGAAGGATTTAAGGAATTTGTAACAGATAAAATACAAGAATATTCTGTAGACACTAGTAGATTAGTTTTTGAAATTACTGAGACAACTTTGTTTAATGATATTGAGACCACAAGCAGATCGTTGAATTTTTTTAGGGGATTAGGGATTCGGATATCAATAGATGATTTTGGTACAGGATATTCTTCTCTGTTTAGATTTACTGAACATGAAATTGACGAAGTTAAATATGATAAATTATTTATTGATAATATAAATAATCATAAGACGTATCTAATTATGCAAAAAACTATTGAGCTTTTTAAAGAATTTAATATAAGAGTTGTTGTAGAAGGTGTGGAAGAAAAAGAACAAATGGAAATGATGAAAGACCTAAAAATTGATCTTTATCAGGGATTCCTTTTCAATAAACCCTCTAGAATAGAAGATTTTAGCGACATTGATTTAAATGGTGGAGTATTATGAAAAAATTATTTAAAGTTACATTAATTTTTGCCTTAATTTTTCTTCAAATATTTGCTTTAAGTGGATGCGATTCTAATAAGAAAGATGATACTGTTGTCACAATTCGCTCATATTACCAGCCACCTGAAAGTATGAAGGATAAAGATTCTATTATCCTTCAGGGCGCTGGTTCTGGTGAATATTTGGAAATTTCCGTCGCAGGAAAGATTTTCGATTTTACAAATCTTACTCTCTCCTGGGACGAAAACAAAATGGAATTTATTGAAGAGGATATTATTAATCAACTTGAAGAAGTTGAAAATAAAACAATTATTTTAGAAACAATTTTGCCGGAAGGAATTCCCCAGGAAAAAATTACCTGGGAACTATCTGATGGTGAAAAATTTGAACATTTAGTTGCTGAAGACGGAAAAGGAAATTAATTTCTTTAATCTAGCGACTTATAAAATTTTGAGTAATATATAATCCATCATTATAACTTGCCCCGATGCCTAATTCCTTTAGCTCGGGGTTTAATATATTCTTTCTGTGCCCAAGGCTGTTCATTAATCCATGGTGAGATTCAATGGCATCATAATAGCCCTCACCCCAGGAAATATTTTCTGCAGCAATAATAAAGCCAATCATTCCATCCTTCATACGGTCGAAGGGACTTTTCCCTGTGAGTGAAGTGTGACTAAAGTAGTTGTTGTCAGCCATATCTTTGCTGTGAAGATAAGCAACGTCAGCCAATTGGCTGTACCAGGAAAAGGGGTTTAGCCCATGGTTTATTCTGGCTGTATTATCCAGCTCAAAGTGAAGAGCGGATTGAGCTTTTTCGATTTCAGACAGATTGCCACTTCCAGTATAAGGAGTGACTTTAGGTATATCAGCGGGATTAGAGTAGCGGATATTGTAATTAAGAATAACAATATCACTTAATAAAGACTCTGCAGAAATAATCCGTACACCTCTCACCTTATTATTATCATGAATATCAAGATAGAAGATTTTCGCAACATTATCCTTTATGGATATTTTTTTGTCATCTGAAGAACTAAAAGTTGCGGTTAAACTCCCTTTGCTGAATATATTGTTGTTATTAATACCTTTATAGGTTTCCCCTATATTCTCACCATCAAATTCCCAGCCTTTTTGACTTGTAAAAATATAGTGAATCTGATTATCTTTGTAGCTCACAAGATAGTAGTCAGAGTAATTGTTGTGATAAGATCTTAGTTCGGTATTGGCAGGGCCAACGAGAATATTTTTTGGAGTACC
>JAQUUL010000009.1 GCA_028693895.1 Minisyncoccota bacterium | reverse complement strand
ATTATTATCTCAAGCAGATAAGAAAAGTTTTTATACTCCAGAAAATAAATTCCTTAAAAAAATTAAGAAAATTATTAATAATTTTATTCCTTAGATATGGACACAACAAAAATAAAAGTTGTTGGAATAGGAGGGTCTGGATCTAATACAATAGACAGGCTTACGAGAACTAAAATTAAAGGGGTTGATTTGATAAGTATAAATACAGATATCCAAGATTTAAAGAAAAAGAATGCTCATGTAAAATTAAGGATAGGAGAAAAAACAACCAAAGGTCTTGGTTCTGGAATGAAGCCAGAAATAGGTAAACTTTCGGCTAAAGAGAGTTATAAAAAAATAGAAGAAACTATAAAAGATAGCGATATTATTTTTTTAACTTCAGGACTTGGTGGAGGAACTGGTTCAGGAGCAACCCCTATCATTTCTGAAATTGCTAAGAAATTAGGGATATTAACTGTTGGGATATTTACAATTCCTTTTTCTTTTGAAGGAAAAAAAAGAAAAAAAATTGCTTTAAATAGTTTAGAAGAAATTAAAAAAAAGGTTGATACTTTAGTTGTAATTTCAAATGATAAATTAATTACACCTAAAATATCAGTTGAAGAAGCTTTTTTGAAGTGTGACGATCTTTTAAGAGAAGCTGTTGAAAGTATAAGTAATGTAATTGTGAGTACAGGAATATTGAATCTTGATTTTTCAGATATTAGAGAAATTCTTAAAAATGGTGGATCTGCTTTTTTTGGAACAGGCAGAGCTCAAGGTAAAGATAGAGCAATGAATGCTGTATCAAAAGCTATTTATTCTCCTATTTCAAAACTTTCCTTAGAAAAAACAAGTGGAATTTTATTTAATGTTGCTTCTGGAAGTCAAAACATTTCTCTTTCAGAGATTAAAAATATTGCAGAAGCCTTAAAAAAGAAAACATCAGAAGATGTTAAAATAATATTCGGAGCATCGTTTGATGAAAAATTATTAAAAGATGAAATTAGAGTAACAGTAATAGCTACAAGTTCTCAAAAAACCATAAAATTTTAGCCAGATTTGTCAAAATTGACAGGACTTTTTTAGAAATGTAGAATACTAATATGACAATAAAAAACCACATCACTAAAGTTCAAAAAAGAAACGGAGATATAGTTGAATTTATACCAGAGAAGGTTAAAAATGCTATATTCAAGGCAATAACAGCAACTAAACAGGGGAACGGCAAGAAAACTGAAGAAATTGCTGAATCAGTTATTAAAATCTTAAACAGAAGATTTAAAGAAGATGAAATTCCTACAGTTGAACAAATTCAAGACATTGTAGAAGAAGTTCTAATTTTAGAGGGAGAGGCGATTGCTGCAAAAGCTTTTATTCTATACAGAGAACAAAGAAGATGCATTAGAGAATCTCAAATAGCCGCTGAAGAAGCAGTTGACAGGGTAGATGATTATTTAGATAAGCTTGATTGGGAGGTACAGGAAAATTCAAATATGACTTTTTCTTTACAGGGATTAAATCATTATGGGGTTTCATATATTGTTAAAAAATATTGGTTAAATAAAGTTTATCCAGCCAGTGTAAGAGAGGCTAATCAATCAGGAGATATTCATTTACATAATTTAGATACACTTGCTTGTTATTGTGTTGGTTGGGATTTATACGATCTTCTTCTTAAGGGTTTTGGAGGAGTTAATGGAAAAATTGAATCATCTCCACCAAAACATTTTAGATCAGCTCTTGGACAAGTAGTTAACTTTATGTACACTCTTCAAGGAGAAGCAGCAGGAGCAGTTTCTTTCTCTAATTTTGATACATTATTAGCTCCTTTTATTCGTTATGATAATTTAAGTTACCCTCAAGTTGAACAAGCAATTCAAGAATTTTTATACAATATGGCTGTTCCAACAAGAGTTGGATTTCAATGTCCTTTTACAAATGTAACTTTAGATTTAAAGCCAGCATCTTCTTTTGCTAATCAACCAGTAATTATTGGAGGAATACCTCAAAAAGAAAATTATTCTGAATTTGGTGAAGAAATGAAAATGTTAGATAAAGCATTTTATACGTCAATGATTAAGGGAGATAAAAGTGGAAGACCTTTTTCATTCCCAATTCCTACAATTAATATCACTCCTGATTTCCCATGGGAAGATCCTGCATTAGATCCGTTGTTTGAAGCTTCTGCAAAATATGGAATAAACTATTTTGCTAACTATATTAATTCTGATATGAAACCGGAAGATGCTCGTTCAATGTGTTGTCGGCTAAGATTAGATATGACTCAATTGTCAAACAGAGGAGGTGGAGGTCTTTTTGGTTCCGGTTCATTAACTGGAAGTATTGGAGTTGTTACCATTAATTTGCCAAGAATAGGATACTTATCAAAGACTAAGAAAGAGTTTTTTGAAAGATTGGAAAAGATGATGGAAATAGCAAGAGAAAGTTTAGAAATTAAAAGAAAAACTATTGAAGAATTTACATCTAAAGGACTTTATCCTTACTCTAAATACTATTTGTCTGGAGTTAAGAAAAGTAAAGGACAATATTTTGCAAATCATTTCTCAACAATTGGTATATGTGGAATGAATGAGGCTTTACTTAATTTTATGGGAGAAGATGTTGGCTCTAAAAAAGGAAGACTTTTTACTTTAGAGGTAATGGATTTTATGAGAGATGTTCTTGTAAGATATCAAAAAGAAACTAATAATATATATAATTTAGAAGCTACTCCAGCAGAATCTACTTCTTATAGATTAGCTCAAAAGGATAGAAAGCTTTATCCAGACATAATAGCATTAGGAACAAAAAAAGTTCCTTACTATACAAATTCAACACAATTGCCAGTAAATTATACTGATGATATATTTGAAGAAGTTAAACTTCAAGATGATATTCAATGTAAATATACAGGAGGAACAGTAGAGCATATTTTTATTGGAGAAGAATTATCTGATATTGAAACTGTTAAATTATTAGTAAAAAGATTGTTTGAAAAAAATAAATTACCATATATCACAGTTACTCCAACATTTTCTATTTGTCCTACTCATGGATATATTGCCGGAAAACACTTTACCTGTCCCAGGTGTGCCATTGAACAACCTTGTGAAGTTTACTCAAGAGTTGTTGGTTATTTAAGACCAGTTTCTCAATGGAACGAAGGAAAACAACAAGAGTTTAAAGACAGAAAAGAGTTTAAAAAAGCATTATTTAAGAAATAAAAAAAATATGAAATGTTATGATTGCAAAAAAGAAATAACGTTAGAAGGAGAAGAAATTAAAAATGGAAAAGCATTAAAATACATATTACCTTCAGGTGAAGAAAAGATAATTTTTAAATGTAATGAATGTTTTGAAAAAGATAAAAGTTTGAAAAATTATCAAAGCACTGAAGTTTACTCAAGAGTTGTTGGTTATTTAAGACCAGTTTCTCAATGGAACGAAGGAAAACAACAAGAGTTTAAAGACAGAAAAGAGTTTACCGTATGAACATTGGAGGCTTGCAAAAAGTTACTCTAATAGATTATCCAGGTAAAATAGCATGCACAGTTTTTACTTCCGGTTGTAATTTTAGATGCCCTTTTTGTTATTCAAAAGAATTAGTTTTACCAGAAGAGATAAAAAAACATCCTCTAATTTCGGAAGATGATTTTTTTTCTTTTCTTGATAGTAAAAAAGGCTTATTGGATGGTTGTGTTATTTGTGGTGGAGAACCTACAATTTATGGTAATGAATTAGTTGATTTTTGTAAGAAAATTAAAGAAAAAGGATTTCTAATTAAACTTGATACTAACGGTAGTAACCCAAAAGTTATTAAAAAATTAATTCCCTTAATTGATTATATTGCAATGGATATTAAGGCTCCTTTAGATAAGTACAAAGAAATGACGGGATTAGATTGTGCTTCAAAGATTAAAGAATCAATCGAGATTATTAAAAAATCAGGTGTTGATTATGAATTTAGAACAACAATAACAGATCATTCAATTGAGGATGTTTTACAAATGGCAGAAATAATTAGTCCTGCTAAAAGATATTGTTTGCAACGATTTATTGATGAAAAAGAAACAATATCTGGAAAAACATTTAAGTTTAAAGAAGAAAACTTTGAGATAATTAAAGAAAAAATTAAAGGACTGTTCGATGTTTTCAAAATAAGGTAATGCTTCCTTTATACGATAAAAAAATAATAAAAGGAGATATTCCGTGGGTGGTTGTTAGTTTGATTTTTTCAAACGTATTTTTATTTTTTATTTTTCTTTCTTATCCTAATCTTTCTTTCTTTTTCTTTAGCTTAGAAAATATTTGGAATGGAATGTTGTTTACAATATTCACCTCCCTTTTTATACATGTTAATTTTTTTCATCTTATTTTTAATATGTGGTTTCTTTGGGTTTTTGGGTATAATTTAGAGATGAAAATGGGGCATTTTAAGTTTTTAATTTTCTATTTAGTTTGTGGTATTTGTGGGGCATTATTGTTTGGACTTTCTTCAGAGTCAAATCTTATTGGAGCATCAGGAGCTATTTCTGGTCTGTTAGGAGGATATTTGATTTTATTTCCTAAGAATAAAATTAAATCATTATTTCCACCTATTTATTTGCCAGCAGTCATATATGTCTTTGTGTGGTTTGTTTTTCAGCTTTTTTCTATTGGACAAATAGATTCTTCAGTAGCTTATTTTTCACACATTGGAGGTTTTATTGCAGGAATACTTTTAGCTAAAAAAATATGATTGATAAATTGATTATTTTTTTATTGAGTTTTATAGGGGGCATTTGTTTTGCTTCTTATTTTTTTTCTTTTGCTTTTTTAGGATTTATTTTATCATTTTTATTATTAATTTTTCCCAATAAGAAAAGCCTTCTCCTTTTTTTCTGTGTAATTCTTTTTTCTATTGGAATGTTTTGTGTTGAAAATAAAGTGAAAGAGATAAATCAAAATCCTTTGATTTCTCTTAATGAAGAAATAGTTTCTTTAGATGGAATTATCTCTAAAGAAGTTAGAAGGGGTTATGATAAAACACAGATTGTAGTAGATGTTATTGATAATGATAAATTTATTGGCAAAGTTTTAATTTATACTGATAAATATTCCTTTTTTGAATATAGAGATAAAATAAAAATAGAAGGTTTATTAAGGGTCCCTCAAAAGTTAGATGATTTTGATTATCAAGGATATTTAGCAAAAAGTGGTGTTGTTGCAACGATTTCATATCCTAAAATTGAGATAACTGAAAGACTATTTTTTTCTAATATCTTTCAAAAAGTAGCATATTTAATTTACAAACAAAAAGAGACGTGGGCAGAAAACATTAGAGAAAGGTTGCCATATAATCTAAGTCCTAGTATGGAGGCAATGATTTTAGGAAATGATAGTATGAGTAAAGATTTCAAAACAAAATTAAGTATTAGCGGTCTTAGTCATGCAATAGCTATTTCTGGTTCACATATTGTTCTTTTTTCAACAATGATTTTTTGGGTTTTTTTAACTGTTGGATTATGGAGAAAGCAAGCATTAGTAGCTTCTATTATTTTTACATTATTCTATATTTTTTTAACGGGAATGCCTTCTTCTGGAGTTAGGTCGGGAATAATGATGAGTTTGATGTTTTTAGCAGAACTATTTGATAGAAAAGCTTTTAATTTAAGAACCCTTGTTGTTGCTTTAGGAATAATGTTATTTTTTAATCCTTTGTTACTAAGATATGATTTAGGCTTACAACTTTCTTTTTTAGCAGTTTTGGGAATAATATTAATGGGTCCCGTATTTAATCAATGGCTTTCTTTTATAAAATGGAAATATATTAGAGAAATCATATCAATTACTTTTGCTGCTCAGATATTTACATTACCAATACTAATATCTTCTTTTGGTTATTTTTCTATAATTTCTTTAATATCTAATATTGTTGTAATTCCTGTTATGCCATTACTTATGGCAATAGGTATTTTACTTCCTTTTATTTCATTATTATCTATTCCTGCAACAGTGCTTTTAGCGTATTTAGTTTTTATTGTTAATTTTTCTTCTCAATTTTCTTTCGCTGTTCTTAGTGTTCAATTACCAGTGATTATATTAGTCTTATTTTACATTCCTTTTTTATTTATAGCTTATAAGAGTAAGAAAAAAGATTTGGAATTTTTAGGACAATAGTATATAATTTTATTATGAATAAGAAAGCATGGATAGTTTCAATAAATATGGGATATGGGCATCAAAGAACAGCTCAACCTTTAAAGTTTATTGCTAAAGACAATGAAATAATTTGTGCTAACGATTATCCTTCAATTCCTGAAAAGGATAAAAAAATATGGGTAAGTTCAAGAAGTTTTTATGAAGCAATTTCTCGCTTCAAAAAAGTTCCATTATTAGGAGAGTTCGCATTCTATCTTTTTGATTTAACGCAAAAAATTAATGAATTTTACAATGATAAAGACGAGTTATCTCCTAATTTTACTCAAAGACGAACATATCCTTTGTTTGCAAAAGGGTGGGGCAAACATTTAATTGAAAAATTAAATAGTGAAATACCTTTTGTTTCAAGTTTTTATAACACTGCCTTTATGGCAGAATACTTTAACTATAAAGGAAATATATATTGTATAGTTTGTGATACCGATATTTCCAGAAGTTGGGCACCATTGTCAGCAAAAAATTCTCGAATTAAATATTTTACTCCTAATAAAAGGACAACACAAAGACTTCAATCTTATGGAGTTAAAAAAGAAAATATTATTTTATCAGGATATCCTTTGCCGTTAGAAAATACTCAAAATATTGTTGAAGATATGAAAAATAGAATTATTAATTTAGATCCATCTTCAAAATATAGAGAAAAATATGGTTTTGTTATTCGTGAAAAATTAGGAAAACTTCCACCAGAATCAGACCATCCTTTAACAATTACTTTTGCAGTAGGAGGAGCAGGTGCACAAAAAGAAGTAGGAGTTAAATTAGTTAGAAAATTAAAAAAACAAATACTTGAAAAAAGAATTAAGATAGTTTTAGTAGCAGGAACGAAAAAGAAAATTAAAGATTATTTTGAAAAGGAAATTATTAATGGTGGATTGGGAGATTTTATTAACCATGGATTAGAAATAATTTATGCAAATAATTTTACTGACTATTATGATAAATTTAATTTAGCGCTTAGAAAAACAGACATATTATGGACAAAACCAAGTGAACTTTCTTTTTATTCTGCTCTTGGATTACCAATAATAATTGCTCCACCTATTGGTTCGCAAGAAGATTTTAATAGGAGATGGCTTATTAAGTCTGGATTCGGGATTGATCAAGGAAAAATAGAAAATGTTAAAGATTGGCTTTATGATTGGCTGGATTCAGGATATTTGGCAGAATTAGCAATAGAAGCTTTTATTGAAGGGGAAAGAGATGGAACAAATAATATTAAAGAAGAAATAGAAAAATGATGTGGTTTTTAGCAATTATTTTAGCCTATCTTTTTTTTGCTTTAGCTTCACTTGGAGATAAAATTGTTTTAGCTGGTAAAGCTCAACCTAAATCCTATACTTTCTTTGTAGGTTTTTTTAATATATTAGCTATATTCATAATTCCTTTTGTTGCTTTTAGCGTTCCTAGTGGAACTGTTTGGATATGGATTATATTGAGTGCTTTATTCTATATTTTAGGAATTTATGCAATGTTTAATGCGCTAGAGATATTTGATGTTTCTAAAATTATTCCCACTACTGGAGCTATTCAACCTATTTTTATAGTAATTTTGTCTATTATATTTTTAGGAGGGCAATCGTTGTCACATAATGAAATTATTGCCTTCGCTATTCTTTTATTAGGAAGTGTCTTAATTTCAATTGAAAAAAATTATAAGATTACCAAAAAAAGCTTGGAGCTGTCACTTTTAACAGCACTATTTTTTTCTTTGCAAATGGTTTTTTCAAAAATAGTTTATTCAGAGCTTCCGTTTTGGGATGGATTTATATGGATGAAGATATTTAGTTTCGCCTTTTGTTTGTTCTTTATTTTTGATAAAGGATTTAGAAAAGAAGCTTTTAATGTAGAAAATAAAATGGACAAAAGAACATCTATAATTTTTATAATCACACAAATTTTAGGTGGTTTAGCTAATATTTTTGAATCATTAGCAGTTTCTTTGGTTCCGTTAGTATATTTAGGAATAATGAATGCAATGAAAGGAATGCAGTATGTCTTTATTTTTATTTTTGTAATATTGATTTCTCTATTTATACCGAAACTATTAAAAGAAGAAATATCAAGAAAAATAATTATCCAAAGGATTATTGCTATTATATTAATAATAATAGGATTATTAGTTATTTTCCTTTAGTTTTCGTTGATTTTTTCCTTAAATTTTACTATACTGCAAATAATGACTTCTTTAATAAGATATCTTTTATGGATTTTAGTTCCTGCAATTATATTTTTGTTCGTGTATTTTTTTGTTGGAACAACTAAGGAAAAAGAAGATATTAAATGGGGAGTTACTTTTTCTCAGAAACAAATATCATTTTTGAAGCTTGACTCTAAAGAAACATTTAGTGCATTAATTAATGATTTGGGATTTAAGAGAGTGAAAATAGCGGTTTATTGGGATTTAATTGAATTAGAGAAAGATAGTTATGATTTTGAAGAACTTGATTGGCAATTAAATGAGGCTAAGAAAAATGATGTTGAAGTGATTTTATCTATAGGAATGAGAGTTCCTCGTTGGCCAGAATGTCATATTCCTAATTGGGCTGAAGGATTAAGTAAAGAACAACAGCAAAGTCATATATTAGATATGCTTGAAACAATTGTTTTAAGATACAAAGATTATCCTAATATAATTGGTTGGCAAGTTGAAAATGAAAATTTTGTTAAATTTGGAACTTGCCCTTGGAAAGACGAAAATTTCTTTAAGAAAGAAATAGAGCTTGTTAAGTCATTGGATAATAACCATCCAATCATTGTTACTGATAGTGGGGAACTATCTTTTTGGATCAAATCTTCTCAAATAAATGCAGATATTGTTGGAGTAACAACTTACAGAAAAGTATGGAGTAGTGAACTTAATATGTATGTAAGCTATCCTCTCAGTCCTTTATTCTATGAAAGGAGAATGAATATTGTAAATAATGTTTTTGAAAAAGAAGTTATTGGAACAGAACTTCAAGCTGAGCCATGGTGTAAAGATTCTATTGAGAATGCTACATTAGAAGAACAAGCTCAAACAATGAATTTAGATCAATTTAAGAAAAATGTTTCATTTGCGAAAAAGACAGGTATTAAAACTTTCTATTTTTGGGGCGGAGAATGGTGGTATTATATGAAGACTATAAATAATGATGATAGTATTTGGAACGAAGTTAAAAAAATATTAAAATAATATGTTAAGTATAATTATACCAACTTTAAACGAAGAAAAGAATATAGAAAAGTTATTAAAAATTATTAAAGATAATGAGTTTAATGATTATGAAATAATTATTGCAGATGCAGGGTCAAAAGACAATACACTGAAAATTGCTAAAGAAAATAATTGTATTATATCTGAAGGAGGGCTTCCAGCTAAAGGAAGAAATTGTGGAGCAGAAATAGCAAAAGGAGATGTGCTTTTATTTATGGACGCTGATTTAGATTTTTATCCCAAACAGTTTCTTGAATTATCAATGAAAGAATTTGATAGAAAAAAAATAGGAATAGCTTCATTCCCTATTTATCCTCAAAGAAATAATATCTATATGAATCCAATTACTTTAAACGTTTTTTATAACTATCCTCAATTCCTTTTACAAAAACTATTTCCTATGGGAGCAATGGCAATTATGGTTAAAAAAGAATTATTTAATAAAGTTAATGGTTTTGATGAAAAAATATCATTAGCAGAAGATCATTATTTTGTTCAACAGGCATCCAAAAAAGAAAGATTTGGAATTATATCTTCAGTAAAATTATATATGCCATTAAGAAGATTTGAGACAGACGGATATTTTAGAACTGCATTTAAATATCTTTTTTGTGCAATTAAATTAGCTCTTGGAAAACCTTCAAGGAATACAGAGTATAAGTTTGGCCACTATAAAGAGAATGAATAATATATATAAATTGCCAGAATTAAATATTAAGAAATCAAATGGATTATTTTTAATCTTGATTTTTATATTAGGATTTATAGGAGGGTTAAGTGCAAGTTATTTATTTTATCTTAAAATTAAACAAGAATTTACGATTGTATCAGAAGCACCTGTTGTTTATTCTGAAAAAGTTATAGAGACAGAATATATTCCTCAAACAACTGAAGAAGAAAAGATTATTGCGGTTGTAAAAGAAAACTCTCCTTCGGTTGTAAGTATTGTTTTATATAAAGATATTACTTTTTTACTTCCTACTTCTGAAGAAAAGCAACAAAGAAGTCAGGTAAGTGCAGGAACCGGTTTTATAGTTTCTGAAGATGGAATGATTTTAACAAATAAACATGTAATTTCTGATGAAGAAGCTGAATATGTAGTAATAATGAATAATGGTGATGAATATAACGCAAAAGTTTTAGCTAAAGATCCGGTCCAAGACTTAGCTATATTAAAAATAGAGGGTGAAGAAAAGTTTAGCGCTTTGAAATTAGGAACTGTTGATGAAATTCAAATAGGACAGATAGTGATCGCTATTGGTAATGCCTTAGGAAGATATCAAAATACTGTTTCAGTGGGGGTTGTTTCTGGCTTAGGAAGAACAGTTATTGCCTCAGGAGCAGATTTAACAGTTGAAAAATTAGAAGATATTATTCAAACTGATGCAGCTATTAATAAAGGTAATTCAGGCGGTCCATTAATTAATCTAAATGGTGAGGTTGTTGGTATCAATACTGCTGTTTCTGTTGAGGGACAGGGTATCGGCTTTGCTATATCAATTGATAAGGCCTTAAGAGATATTGAACAAGTTAAAACAATTGGAAAAATTTCCTATCCATATATTGGCGTTAGATACTTCAGCTTGAATAAAGAAATATCAAAAGAAAATGATATTAGTGTTGATTATGGAGCTTGGATATATTCAAGCGGAACGGACCCAGCTATTGTTCCTGATTCTCCAGCAGAAAAATCAGGAATAAAAGAAGGGGATATTATTTTAGAGGTAAATGGAGAAGAGATTACAGAAGAAAATTCTTTAGCAAAAATAATATTTAAATATAATCCTTTTCAATCAGTTAATTTGAAGATATTAAGGGATAAAGAAATTATATATCTTAATCTTATTTTAGATGAGTGGAAAGAATAATATTATGAACTCAGAAATTGAACAAATTAAATCTCGTCTTAATATAGTTGATGTTATTGGAAGTTATATTAAGCTTGAAAAAGCAGGAATAAATTATCGTGCAAAGTGTCCTTTTCATAATGAAAAATCACCTTCATTTTTTGTTTCTCCTTCTCGTCAAATGTGGCATTGTTTTGGTGGTTGTAATGAAGGGGGAGATATTTTCAAGTTTATTATGAAAATAGAAGGAATTGAATTTTATGATGCACTTAAAATACTTGCAGCAAAAGCAGGCGTGGAATTAAAGAAAAATCCAAATTGGGAGAAAACAAAAACAAAGAGAGAAAATCTTTTAAGTATATCCGAAAAAGCAAAGTCTTTTTTTGAGGCTCAATTAGAGAAGAGTAAGATTGGGCAAGAAGCTAAAGATTATCTTGTAAATAGGGGGCTTAAAAAAGAAACAATTAAAGATTGGCAAATAGGATATGCTCCACTTAACTGGCAAGGCTTATCGGACTATTTAATTGGGCTTGGATTCAACAAGAAAGATATTATTGATGCTGGATTAGCTGTTCAGTCTCAAAAGTTTTTTGATAGATTTAGAGGAAGAATAATGTTTCCAATAAGAGATATTAACGGTCAAGTAATAGGTTTCACAGGCAGAATTTTTAAAACAGAAGATGATGCAAAATACTTAAATACACCAAATACTTTTCTTTATGACAAAAGCCAAGCTCTTTTTGGAATAGACAAAGCTAAGCTTGATATTAGAAAAAAAGACTATTGTGTTTTAGTAGAAGGTAATGTTGATTGTATAATGTCGCATCAAGCAGGGATTAAAAACTGTATTGCTGTTTCTGGAACAGCGTTAACGCCAATACATTTAGGAATTATTAAAAGATATTCAAATAATTTAGTTTTAGCTTTTGATATGGATTTAGCTGGAAATAATGCTACTAAAAAAGGAATAGATATGGCACTTAAAAATGGATTCAATGTGAAAGTAATTTCAATGTTTTCTGAAAAAGATCCAGCAGATATAATATTGTCTAATGGAGATTCAGAATGGAAAAAAATAATTGAAGAAGCAAAACCAATTAATCAGTTCTATTTTGACCTTGCTTTTAAGGATATGGATATAAGCTTAATTGAAAATAAAACAAAAATAGTGTCTGAACTATTGCCTATTTTCAAGAAAATTGATAATACCATAGAACAGAGCTATTGGATTCAAAGTCTTTCAAATAAGCTTTCAATTAAAGAAGAGGACATAAGGGAAGAAATTAAAAAAGTAAGAGTTGATATTGGGAATGATAATAAACCAAAAGAAAGTAGCTTAAAAAAACAAAAATCAAAAAAAGAAATTTTGGAAGAAATTATTATTTCTCTTTCTATCATTAAACCATCCTTAGTTGATAAATTAACCGACAAACAAAAAGAAGTATTTTCAAAAGAAACTAAAGAAGCACTAGAGAATAAAAATATTGATGATAGCTATATTTTAATGAGCGCAGAATTATTTAAAGAAGATGGGATTGATATTGACGAAGAATGGGATAATTGTATTTTACAAATTGAAAAGATTTATAGAAAAGAAAATAGTGAAAAAATAATTAAAGAAATAAAGGAAAAAGAAAAAGAAGGGTCTTTCGATGAGGTAAAAGAACTTTTAGAAAAGTTTAATAAGCTAACAAAAGATGATGAAAAAAAATAAAAAAGAAACAATAAAAAAGAAAGCAACTAAATCTAAAACTGTTAAAGCAAAAATAACAGTCAAAAGAAAGAAAAAAGTTGTTTCTGTTATTACTCCAGAAAGATTAGAAGAATTAGTTAAAAAAGGAAGAACAAGAGGTTTTGTTACTTTTGGAGAGATCTTGATTTTCTTTCCTAATATTGAGGAAAATATAAAAGAGCTTGATTCAATGTTTGAAAAACTTGAACAATTAGGAATAGAGATTAAAGAATCAAGAGGATATTTAGATAGTGGAGCGACGGTTAAAAAAAGGAAGAGAGTTTCTAGTGGGCGAATAGACTCTGTTCAATCTTACTTAAAAGAAATTGGAAAGATTGATGCTATTACTGCAAAAGATGAAAAAGATTTAGCAAAAAGAATAGAAGATGGAGATGAAGATGCTAAAAGAAGGTTAGCCGAGGCTAATTTAAGATTGGTTGTTTCTATTGCTAAGAAATATATTGGAAGATCACCCAATTTAACCCTTCTGGACCTTGTACAAGAGGGTAATTTAGGCCTATTTAGGGCCGTAGAGAAGTTTGATTGGAGGAAGGGGTACAAATTCTCAACATACGCTACATGGTGGATAAGACAGACAATTACACGTGCTTTGGCTGATCAGGCTAGAACTATTAGAATTCCTGTTCATATGATTGAAACTTTGACTAAATATACTCAAGCTAAAAGGAAACTTTTACAAGAATTAGATAGAGAAGCATTGGACGAAGAGGTTGCTGCAGAAATGGGAATTGAAGTAGAAAAGGTTCGTCACTTGGGAAAGATTTCGCAAAAAGCCATCTCCCTTGAGACTCCGGTAGGAGAGGATGAGAAGGATAGTGTTTTGGGAGAATTTATTAAGGACGATAAAATTGAATCACCAGCATCTCAAGCAGGAAGAACATTATTGAGAGAACATTTAGATCATATTTTTGAAGATCTTGCAGAAAGAGAAAGGAAAATTATTGCAATGAGATTTGGTCTTGATGATGGTGTCACTCATACTTTAGAAGAAGTAGGTCAAGAGTTTAATGTTACTCGTGAAAGAATAAGACAGATTGAAGCTAAAGCTATTGAGAAGATTAGAGGACACAAAGATTTAAAGAAGTTGGAAGGGTATTAAACTGTCTTAATATTCGTCTAATATTCGTCTAATATATGTCTATAGACGAATATGTTTAATCTAAAATATACAACAACTGCAAGACTTTTAGCTAATACTAAGCGTTTGCTGAGTTAGTTGAAAAGTTAAATGGGAGACAATTTTCTGATGTTATGTTATATTACAATTAGCACATTAAAAATGTGGTGATTGTTATGAAAGTTTACAAGGCATTCTGTAGTTTTGAGATGAGAAGAGCGAGTAGAAGAAGTATGTCAACTAAAATTTGGCACATTATTCTTCTTTTAGTTTTTCTTTTCTTTCCGAAGAGGTACAAGGCAATAACTTTGCTTTATGCTTGGTTCCGAGTCGTTGATGATGTTATTGACGAGGAGCTGGAAATGCCTACTGGTTATGATGTTTATTCATATATCCAGCAGAAACAATCTTTGATTGATGGAAAAGGTACAAATCTCTTAAAAGAGGATATAATGTATCTTTCTGCTCTTCAAATTTTATCTCAAAAAGATATTAATTTGAACCAAGAAATTAAAGATCTTCTTCTTGCTATGAAAAAAGAATATTTTAGTAAGGGAAAGTTTGTCAAAAGAGCAGAATTTGAATCAAAAATTTTACTTCAAGACAGAGCAGTATTGACGATGCTTGTAAAAGTTCATAGTAATAATTATGGACCATTAGATCCAATACTTTTCGATTTTTTTACAAGAGTTGATGCCCTTATGGATATTGAAGAAGATATTAAGAGAGGAGTAATTAATATTCCCTTAGAAGATGCCATTAGCATGGGAATCAACATTTATAAACCGCTTTCTTTTGAAATATTAACGAGAAATAAAAAATTCAGAGAGTGGTATATAAGAGAAGTTGATAGGGCAATCATCAAGTCAATAAAAATACATCAAATAATGAAGGAGAGGCAAGAATTCTTTTTACTTAAAATAGTTTTCGACATTCTTGGAATTAAGAATCGTCTAGAAGCATTAAAAAAATCGCCATTCCTTTTTTTAATTAAAGAATATTAATAGGGTTGATAAAAAATTTAATTTAAGGTATATATTAAATACATTCCGGTGTGGCGCAATGGTAGCGCGGTTGCCTGTTAAGCAATAGGTTGTAGGTTCGAATCCTACCACCGGAGCCAAATTGTATG
>JAQUUL010000035.1 GCA_028693895.1 Minisyncoccota bacterium | reverse complement strand
TCAAATTAATAATGGAGGATATTACAAAGCTTTAGCTCAAGGACAACAAGTAGAACTATCTGAAATAGAAGGGGAAAGAGGAGCTGTTTATTTTTCTAACAGAGAAATGTTGGCTATAAACATTAAGGTTCCTTATCTTTTTATTTCTCCAGCAGAAATAGAAGATAAAGAATTAACTGCAGAAAAATTAGCATCCGTTTGTTCTAAAGACAAAGAATATATAGTTTCTTTAATAACAGAAAATAGTAATAGTTTTTATAAGGTAATAGAAAAAGATTTAACTAAGGAAAAATCAGAAAAGATTAAAAACTTATCATTAAAAGGGGTTTATATCGGCAATGAAATTAAAAGATATTATCCAACCGAGAATGTAGCTTCTCAAATTATTGGTTTTGTAAATAAAGACGGTATTGGACAATATGGTATAGAAAGTTACTATCATGAACAGTTAAAAGGAGAGGAAATCTTGGAGATAAAAGAAGATAATCCCTATAAATTCTTTTTTAATTCATCTAATGATTCTGTAGATGGCGACTCTTTAGAGCTTACAATAGATTACAATATTCAGTTTATGGCTGAAAAAATACTTAATGAGGGAGTTGAAAAATATGAAGCTGAAGGTGGCAATATCATAGTTATGAAGCCAAACACAGGAGAAATAGTTGCTATGGCTCAAAACCCTAATTTTAATCCAAATAACTATAATAGCGAAGACGCATCTTCTTTCAAAAACAGCTCTATTCAAGAAATATTTGAACCTGGATCTATTTTCAAGCCAATAACTATGGCAATGGCTCTTAATGAAGGAGTAGTAACACCAGAAACAATTCATATTGATAAATTAGGATACACTCAATTTGGAACTTTTAAAGTTTCTAACTATCTTAATAAGATATGGGGAGAAATAAATATGACTCAAGCTCTTGAAGGATCGGTAAACACGGGAATGATGTTTGTTGAAAAAGAATTAGGACACAATAATTTTTATAAATATTTAGAGAAGTTTGGAATTTTTAAGAAGACAGGAATTGATTTAGCTGGAGAAACTTATTCAAGTAATGCCGAAATTAAAAATGCAATTAAAAATAATACAGATGTTAGTTTCGCAACAGCATCTTTTGGACAAGGTATCGCAACAACACCAGTACAAATGATTTCGATGTTTTCATCTATTATCAATGGGGGAACTTTGTATAAACCTTATATAGTTAAAAAAATTAACGATGAAGAGATAAAGCCAATTATAATAGAAAAAGATATTGTTTCAGATAAAACAACAACCGAAATTAGAAAAATGTTAATTAGTGTTGTTGAAAATGGTTTTGGTCATTTAGCAAAAATTAATGGCTATTGGATAGGAGGTAAAACTGGAACATCACAAGTTCCATATTCATCTCTAGGAATTAATAAATCTGGTTATTCTGACCATACATGGCAAACATTTATGGGATTTGCTCCTGCTCTTAATCCTCAATTTATTATTTTGGTAAAATTAGACAATGCTACAAAAATTAAGACATCCGAATACTCAGCTGTTCCAATTTTTAATGAATTAGCAAAGTATATTGTTAATTATTGGCAAATACCACCTGATTATGAAGAAGATTTAGACAAATAATTATTATTATGCTATTTTATTCCTATCATTAGGTCCCATCGTCTAGAGGCCTAGGACACTAGATTCTCAATCTAGCAACACCGGTTCGACTCCGGTTGGGATCACTAATAAAAATAATATGGATACAATATTTTATATATTTCTGTTTCTATTATCATGTTTCGGTTTCTATTTTTCAGGTGAATTAATCATTAAGAGCTTTAATAGAATTGCGAAATTTCTTGGTTGGAAAGAATTTGTCGTCTCTTTTCTGCTAATGTCTATTGTTGGTTCATTACCTAATCTTTTTGTAGGAGTTTCTGCAGCATTAAAAGGAGTTCCTGAGCTTTCTTTTGGAGAAGCAATCGGAGGAAATGTAATTGATATGACAATTGCCGTTGCCTTAGCCGCTCTTTTTGCTAAAGATGGTATTCCTGCTAAAAGTAAAACTATAAATAATACATTAATCTTTACTTGTGTAGCCGCAGTATTACCAATATTACTTGCATCAAATGGAATTATTTCAAGAGTTGATGGAATTATATTGATCGGATTCTTTATATTCTATATGACATGGCTTTTCTCTAAAAGAGAAAGATTTACAAAGGTTTGTGAGGACGAACAACCAATTGAAAAAAGCTTCCGACGTTCTCTTTCGGGAGTATTTAAAGTAGTTATTTCTTTAATTATTTTTGCCGTTGCTTCTCACTTTATAGTAGAGTCATCACTTTATTTTGCAAACACATTTAATACTCCAATTATGCTTATAGGTCTATTTATTGTGGGATTAGGAAATTGTGCTCCTGAAATATTTTTTGCCATAAGTACTGCTAAAAAAGGATTGGAATGGATGATTTTAGGAGGATTAATGGGAAGTATTGTTTCTGTTTCAACTTTAGTTATGGGAACTGTTGCTATGATTAATCCAATTGTAATCTCTGACTTTTCTCCATTCCTAATCGCAAGAATATTCCTATTTATTGCAATATTCTTTTTCTTCATATTTATTAAAACAGACCATCATATTAATAAAAAAGAGGCGGCTACTTTACTCTTTATATACATCTTCTTTATCATTGCCGAGATATTCTTTGGAGTATAATAAATTTGACTCTTATCAAAGAAAATGATATAAGAATAAAGTATAATTTAACTAAAAATATATGTTAGCAGTAATAAAAACAGGAGGGAAACAATACAAGGTTTCTCCAAACGACAAAATTAAAATAGAAAAATTAGACCAAGAAGAAGGAACTGAGGTTGTTTTCGATGAAGTTCTTTTAGTGGAAAATGAAAAAGATTTACTAATTGGAACTCCTAACGTTGAAGGAGCAAAAGTTACAGGAAAGATTATAAAACAAGCAAGACATCCTAAAGTAATGATCTTTAAGAAAAAACCTAAGAAGAGATACAAATTAAAGAAAGGACACAAACAATATTACACTGAAGTTCAAATCGTAGACATTAAGAATTAAAAACCAACATCTCCTTCGGCAAACACACGGCCTGTTTCCATATTTCGGAAGCAGGTTTTTTAATACAAGATTTGACTTTAATCTCAATCTTGATAAAATAGAACTATGTTCATTATCCCTCAATCAATTAAAAACAATCATAAATTATCTAAAGCTTTCACTTTGATAGAGCTATTAATCGTTATCACCATTATCGGTATCCTTTCGGGACTACTAATAGTGTCCATTTCAGGAGTAGAAGAAAGAGCAAAAGATTCAAGAATTAAATCAGAGA
>JAQUUL010000034.1 GCA_028693895.1 Minisyncoccota bacterium | reverse complement strand
TTTTAATCTTTTCTCTCTAGATTGACGGGGATGGAGAACCTCCTCCAATACCTGGTGATGGAGAGTTTCCTCCAGAACTAGATCCGGATGATGATGAAGAAGATGATCCTCCTCCAGAATATGAAAATCCAGAAATAGCACTATTTCTACTGACTGAAACGACACAGTCGTTCCAGTAAATATACCAGTACCTTTGAGTCTTATCCTTAATCTGGATAAAACTCATTTCTTGGATATCTCCAGAGATAATTTTCACATCCTTTTGATAGAGGATAGTGTCATCTCTAGAATTATCTTTATAGAAGATAAGTCCTTCGGAAAATGAATTTACTTTCTTTACTTTTTCACTTTCAAAAGTAAATTCTATTCCAATCTCTTCTTCTATAAATGTTTTAATCGCCACCTTGTCTGCAGGTGTCAACTGAACAATGTCTTCATTATCCCAAGAGAATTTATGGAATCCTCTTTGGACATAAGGAGTAACAGTTACAAGCTGTTCTTCTTGAATCAGCCTGTTATCTCCACTTAAGGCTCTTGCTTCAGCAACAAGAAGATAGTTTCCGCACTCATAGAAGATTATTTCTTCATGAGAATAACTCTCCCAAATTCTTGAAGAGTCAACTTCAACTTTTCTTCCAGTCTCTAAGACTTTATACAAACGAAGGTTAACATTTCCAACTCCTACTGTATCAATACCCGTAAAGTACCAATTATTTGGATGAATCCATGGATCCATTTCAATTCCAATTGATGCTCTAGGATATACCTTAACTACTTTAGAAGTTGTTATTCCTCCAAAAGTAGCATAAACAGTAAATTCTGTAGGAGAGCAGGCTGAAACAACCACAGAGTCTCCATCAGAAGACATTATCTGTCCTCCACGTGAGACTTCCCACTCAAG
The DNA here is from genome assembly GCA_028693895.1 of Minisyncoccota bacterium. Taxonomy (GTDB): domain Bacteria; phylum Patescibacteriota; class Minisyncoccia; order Minisyncoccales; family Minisyncoccaceae; genus UBA2558. Next base: position 2,514 of record JAQUUL010000034.1, on the reverse strand, counting down.
GGCCTGTGCGATATCTCCAATGCATATTACTCCTGTAAGGGTAGCTGTATACTTTATCTTTTCCCCAACTTCAAATGAGTCGGGCCCATCAATAATTATTGATGTTTTTTCTGCCACTGGGACTATTACTGGTCCCTGCATAGCAATTACAAATGCAAGTGCTACAAATATAGCAACGATTGTAGCAATCATGAACTTCTTTTCATTCATTTTAAACATCTCCCGCCTTTTACGGCAGTCCCATACTCTCTAAGATTAAAAAGCATAAGACTGCCGTAATTATTTTTTAAAAGAACTATTGTTCATATCATAATAGATTAGTATAATTTTGTCAAGTGTTTACAAAAGAGCTATTTGTTTTTGACTATAGTTTGATTGTCAAAACGCAAATCAATATATTCTAAATTATTTGAAATTTTAAGTTGAGTATTTTTTTCAAAAACAATTTTAAGTTTTTCAACCTGCCAAGATATATCTTGTTTTGTATCAAAAATGATAGAAAAATCATTACTGGTTAAAACTTTAAGCTTGTCGTTAAATAAATTATAAGATAGTACTTTTAAGTTTTCTGTCTTTAATTCATTATCTATTAAAGAAATTTTTGTAATTATAAATTTCTTATCTAAATCATCAATATTTTCTTGTTGATTAATTTGAAGAAGATTCTCATAATTTTCTTCGTCAATATTTTTAATAAAACTTCCCTTTGAGTCAACTATATATTGATTATTTTCATAATTCCAAATAGCATAAGGTTCTTTCTCTACTATCTCTAGGGATATACCACTAGGATAGTTTCTTTTAAGCCTTATTGTTTCTATTTCTGGCATTGCTTCTTTGATTTGTTCTATTTTATTTCCAAGTGATAAAAAAATACTTTCTGTGACAAAATCTATTCCCATTAAAGAGAATGATGTCTTTATCTTCTCCCCTGCAATTGTTTCTATCTCTTCAGTTGGAATACTCATATTTCCAATAATTGTTAAATCTTCTATTTGAAATCTGGGAGAAAACAAAAGGAATCCAATAGCACTTGAAGCAATAATTAAAAAAAATATAGAAAAAGATAAAAAGAAACTTCTCTTTTTTTTCCTTCTAATTATTTTTTTCTTTTTTCTTTTAATCATAAATGTCTCTTTCTTTTTCTTAATTCCTCAAAAATAAAGGTAAACCAATATTTAAAAGATAACGGATAATCTTGTGTTTTTACATATTCCTTTTCTTTTCCTCCAAAACCTTTTTTGAATAAACTTAAACCTGCCCAAGGGTGATTTTTAACAGATTCAGGAATTACTCCCCAGAAATTATATAATCGGCATCCCCTATTCTTTGCCTCTTTAATGGCTTCCCATTGAAGTAAATATGAAACAGGGATTTTAGGATACTTTAGTGAAGATGCTCCTTGATGATAGAACCCTATACCTGAATAATAGACAATGATTGCCGATGAAACCACTTCCCCTTTATACTTTCCAGAAAAAATTAGAATTTGAGAATCGTCTTCAAAGGACTTTACTTCTTTCTTTAAATAGTCAAAAGAAAATGGTGTAAATGATTGTCTTCCTGCGGTCTCTAAATAAACCCTTTCAAATTCTTTAAGTGCATCTTCTCCTAAACTCTTTTCAATTTCAACATCTTCGTTTTTCTCCCCTTGTCTTACTAAATATCTCGTTGTTTTCCTCATTTCCCTAAGAATATCTTCTTCGTCTTTTGATATATCCAACTCCCAAGTTAACTCTGGATGCATATGAATAGGAGCATTTCTAAATTTTAATTCATTGAATATATTACTATCTTTTTTTTCTAAAATAGGACTGAAACGAACAAAAGAAACATTTTCTTTTTTACCTAAATCTTTAAGATAGTCTAAAAAGTTTTTAATAATTTCCTTTTTGTCTCCCTTTAATATAACCGGTCCATGAGGAACAAAAATAAATTTACCTCTTTTTGCGCTAATTTTAATAACTTGAGCAACTGCTATTAACTCATTATTATCAAACAATCCAAAACGCCAAACTTTATCGCCCATCATTTCGTTAAAGCGTCCCCAATTCCACGATTGACAAAAAGTTTTTTCAAAACATTTTGAAATAAAATCTTCCCAAATATTTTTTTCTTTAATTTCTTTAATTATCATTCTATCATTGTTTTAATAAAAATATCTCTTTCATTCATAAAAGAATTAATATAATCAATGGCTTCTATCTGTTTTGCAATAGGATTATTTAATTCCATAGCACAATAATCAGAAAAATAATTAACTGGATAACTTTTTAAATAATCTAATTCAGAGAAATCACTCAAATCATGGCTATCATATCTTAATTTTCTATTCTTATCATCAATAAAAGAAAATTCTTTTTTAATAGCTGATATATGATTACATTTGACTCCAAATTTTGAAATTATTTCCTGTTCTTTTTCATATCTTTCGAGTTCTAACATTCTTGTATTTTCTAAATGCGAAAAGTCTAAACAGATTCCTCCATATTTTTTAATCTCTTCTTCTGATAA
>JAQUUL010000008.1 GCA_028693895.1 Minisyncoccota bacterium | reverse complement strand
CAACTTCTGAACCATTCAAAAAATTAAGAAATGTTGGTCTTGTTTTAGCTTTTGATGGGCAAAAAATGAGTAAATCAAAAGGAAATGTTGTTTCTCCAGATGCTGTTATTGATGAATATGGAGCAGACACATTAAGAATATATGAAATGTTTATGGGACCTTTTTCTCAAGCAATACAATGGAATGATCAAGGGGTTAAAGGAGTCTATAGATTTTTGAATAAATTTTGGGATATTTTAATTGAATCTAAAAATAATGAAGAAAGTTCTCCTCTTGTAGAAGCATATGTTGATAAGCTAATTAAGAAGGTAGAAAATGATTTAGAAAAAATGAAATTTAATACACCGATAGCTTTTTTTATGGAATTTGTTGACTTTGTTTCTAATAAAAAATTAGGTAAAAAGGAATTAGAAAAAATATTAATTATATTCTCTATTTTTGCTCCCCATTTTTGTGAAGAAATTTGGGGAAAAGAAAAAAGCATAATGAAAGAAAAATGGCCGGAGGTTAATGAAGAATTAATAAAAGATAAAACTGTTAATATAATGATTCAAGTTAATGGTAAATTAAGAGATAAAATAGAAATTGAGGCTGATATTTCTAAAGAAGAAATTATTAAAAAAATTCAAGAAAGAGAAAATATTAAAAAATGGGTAGAAGGAAAAAAAATAAAAGATATTATTTTTATCCCTAAAAGATTAATTAATATAGTATTATGTGCGGAATAGTTGGATATATTGGTAGTAAAGATTCTTCTTCTATTGTTCTATCAGGTCTTAAAAGACTTGAATATAGGGGTTATGATAGCTACGGTTTTTGTTTTATTGATAAGGGAAAAGCATCTATATTCAAAAGAGTTGGAAAAATAGATAATACAGAAAAAGAATTTTTAGAAAATAATTTTAAAGGAAATGTTTGTTTGGCTCATGACAGATGGGCAACAACAGGATTAGTTACGGAGGAAAATGCTCACCCTCACTCTGATTGTAAAAACGAGGTCTTTATTGTTCATAATGGAATTGTTGAAAACTATAAAGAACTTAAAGAAAAGTTAATTAAAGAAGGTCATAATTTTAAGTCAGAAACTGATACAGAAGTTATTGCTCATTTAATTGAAAAATATTATATAGGAAAATTGGAAGACGCAGTTAAAAATGCTCTTAAAGATGTTAGAGGAACATATGGACTTGTAGTAATCTCAACAAGAGAACCTGATAAAATGGTTGTTGCGAGAATGTCTTCTCCTTTGATTATTGGGGTAGGCGAGGAAGAGTTTTTAGTCGCTTCTGATCCATCAGCAATAATTAATATGACAAGACAAATTATTAATTTAGATGATGGTGAAATAGCAGTTCTTAAAAAAGATAGCATTAAGATATATAAAGAAGAAAAAGAATCACAGAAAAATATTGAAACAATTGATTGGGACATTGAACAAGCAGAAAAAGGTGGATATGAACACTTTATGTTAAAAGAAATCATGGAAGAGCCAATAACTATAGAAGATGCTATGAGAGGAAGACTTTTAGAAGAAGAAGGATTAGTAAAATTAGGAGGCTTGGATTCAGTTGAAAAAGATTTAAGAAAAATTAATAATTTATTTTTAATTGGTTGTGGAACTGCACATTATGCTTGTCGTGTTGGAAAATATATGCTTGAAGAATATGCAGATATTCCTACAGAAGTTGATGTTGGTTCAGAGTTCAGATACAGAAAAGCATCTATTAAAAATAATAGTGCCTCAATATTTATTTCTCAATCAGGAGAAACTGCTGATACATTATCCTGTTTAAGAGAAAACAAAGAAAAAGGAATTCTAACGTTAGGAATAACTAATGTTGTTGGTTCCTCTCAATCAAGAGAGACTGATGCAGGAATATATACTCGTTCGGGTCCTGAAATTGCAGTTGCTTCAACTAAGGCATTTTTAGGTCAGTTAACTATATTATCATTAATTACAGTTTATTTGGGAAGACAAAGAAATATGTCTGTTGTTATGGGAAAAAGAATTGTTAGTGAATTAAAAAAGATTCCTGCTCTTGCTCAAAAAATACTTGATAATAAAGAAGAAATTAAAAAGATAGCAGAAAAGTACAAGGATTACAAAAACTTTTGGTTTATTGGTAGAAAATATAATTATCCAATTGCTTTAGAGGGAGCTTTAAAATTGAAAGAAGTTTCTTATGTTCATGCTGAAGGAGTTGCTGGAGGAGAATTAAAGCATGGACCTTTAGCTTTAGTAGATGAAAATTTCCCAACTATTGCTATTTGTCCTAGCGATTCAGTTTATGAAAAAATGATTTCTAATATAGAAGAAATTAAGGCAAGAAAAGGAAAAGTTATTGCAATAGCTACAGAAGGAAACGAAGAAATTAAAAAGATAGCAGATGATGTTATATATATACCAAAAACCTTAGAAATGCTTACTCCTTTAATATCTGTTATTCCTCTTCACTTGTTTGCTTATTATTTTTCTAATATACTTGAAAGAGATATTGATAAACCAAAAAATTTAGCTAAAAGTGTAACTGTTGAATAAATATATATATGAAAAAAGATTACTCAATTATAATTGGAGGAGCGGCAGGACAAGGCTCAAGAAAAGCAGGTCTTATTATTGCCAAGATTTTTAATAATCTTGGATATAATATTTTTATTTCTGAAGATTATCAATCATTGATTAAGGGAGGTCACAATTTTTCAATTATTAGGGCTTCTCAAAATAAAAATTCTGCTGTTTCAAAATATGCAGATTTTTTATTAGCCTTAGATGAAGGAACGATTAGAAAACATGAAAAATCATTAAAAAAAGATGGACTTTTGATTTTTAATGAAGACAAAATTAAAAGAAATAAAGGTGTTGGTATAAAAGCAGATTGTATAGTTAAAGATTCTTGTGGCATTCCGATTATGTGCAATATCGCTCTAATTGCTGGCTTTAGTAAGTTAATAGGTATTGATTGGAAATTTTTAGAAAATGTTTTGAAAAAAGAAATTACAAAGGAAATTGATAAAAACTTAGAGATTGCTAAAAAAGCATATAAAGGAACCGAAAATCTTATAAAAATTGATAATCTTAAAATCAAACCAAGTTATCTTTTAACAGGAAATGAAGCTGTTGCTTTAGGAGCCGTTAAAGCAGGACTTGATATTTACTATGCATATCCAATGACCCCAGCGACAAGTATTTTGCATTACTTAGCAGAAAAAGAACGCGACTTTAATATAAAAGTTGTTCAATTAGAGAACGAAATATCTGTAATTAATGCCTCTATTGGATCTTCTTTTGCAGGTAAGCGGTCAATGGTAGGAACTTCAGGAGGGGGATTTGCTTTAATGACGGAAGGCATAAGTTTAGCTGCTCAAGCAGAAACACCCATTTTAATTATTAGTAGTCAAAGATCTGGACCAGCAACAGGAGTTCCAACCTATAGTGGACAATCTGACTTGCTTTTTACTCTTAATTCAGGTCATGGAGATTTCTTAAGGTTTGTTGCTACCCCTGGTGATGTTAACGAAGCCTATTATTGGTCTGGAAAATTATTGAATTTAGCATGGAAATATCAAAGTCCAGCAATATTGTTAATTGATAAAGATTTATCAGAAAGCACTTTTGAATTTGATGATAAAATCATCAATAAAGTTAAAAAAGAAAATCCTCTTTTATGGAAAGGTAATGGAAATTATGCGAGATATGAAAACACAAAAAGTGGAATATCTCCAATGGCTTTTCCAGGGGAGAAAGCAGTTGTTAAAGGAACTAGTTATGAACACGATGTGTATGGATTATCTGTTGAAGATGAAGATTCAATTGTTTTAATGCAAGAAAAAAGATTAAGGAAGTTTAAGGAAATGGAGAAAGAGGTTGATATTGCAGGAGCAGTTAATGTTTTAGGAAATAAGAAATCAAAAAAAGCAATTATTGCTTGGGGTTCAACCAAAGGGGTTGCGTTGGAAGTTGCTGAGAAATTAGGATTAAAATTAATTCAGCCCATTGTTATTCAGCCTTTTCCTATAAAACAATTTAAGTTAGCAATGAAAGGAGTTGATAAATTAATATCAATTGAATATAGTGCAATAGGTCAAATGGAAAAATTACTTCAATCTTATGGAATTAAAGTTGATAAGAGTATTCTTAAGTATGATATGAGAGCGTTTAAGGTAGAAGATTTAGAAAAGAAATTAAGAAATATTTAATATGAAATTAGAAACAAACATTATTAATACATGGTGTCCTGGTTGTGGTAATTTTGGAATACTTCAGGCGATTAAATTAGTAATTAATGAATTAGGGTGTCCAAAGGAAAATATAGTTCTTGTTTCTGATATTGGTTGTAATTCAAAAATAGTTGATTACTTGAACATAAATAGCTTCTATTCTCTTCATGGTCGCTCAATTGCTACTGCATTAGGAATTAAATTAGCCAATCCTGAATTGAAAGTTATAGTTTTTATTGGTGATGGAGCAGCTTTAGACGAAGGTATTTCTCATTTAATCCATGCTGCTAAAAGAAATTCTAATATCACAGTAATTATGCATAACAATAGATTGTTTGCTTTGACTACAGGGCAGTTTACAGCTGTATCTCCTAAGGATATGAAAGGAAAATCTACACCATATGGATCTATTGAAAATCCTATTAATCCTTTAGAGTTAATGCTTTCGTCTAATGCTACTTTTATTTCAAGAGGTTACTCTTCTAAAATAGATCATCTTAAAAAATTAATTATTGATGGAGTAAACCATCAAGGATTTTCTTTTATAGAGGTTATGCAACCGTGTATCTCTTTTTTTAATAATATAAAGTTCTTAAACGAAAGATGTTACGAAGCAAAAAACGAAAAGTTAGATTCAAAAGAAAAAGCGATGTCTTTAATTAAAGAGTGGAATTATGATGAAAAAGGGAAAATTCCTTTAGGAGTTTTTTATAAAATAAATAAGCCTAATTTTGAAGCAGAAGCAAGTAAACATATTACTAAAGACAAAAAAATAAACAATTTAAAATGTTTGAAAATCCATTCTTAAAAAAGAATATTGTTTGTATTGGAGGAGGTAACGCAATGCCAAAAGTTGTCTTAAGGGGACTTAAAGAGAAAAAAGTTAATTTAACTGTTGTTTCAGCAGTTCTTGATTCTGGTGGTTCCTCTGGAAAATTAAGGAAAGAATACGATATTATTTCACCGGGAGATATTAGAAGAGCTTTTTTAGAGCTTTGTAAATTAGACGAAGAAGTCAAAGAAATTTTAGATTTTAGATTTCCAAAAGGAGAGTTGTCAGAGCATAATTTAGGAAATTTAATTTTTACCGCACTATACCTTAAAGAAAAAAAATATAGTATTATTTTTCAAAAGATGAACAGTCTTTTAATTGGTAAGCATAAAATACTACCTTCAACCATTTCAAAATCAAATTTAGTTGCGATATTAGAAAATGGTGAAAAAATAATAGGGGAATCAAATATTGATGTTCCTAAACATAATCCAAGTTTGAAAATTGAAAAACTTTATCTTGACCCACCTGTTGGAGCATGTCCACAAACATTGAGAAGAATTAAGAAAGCAGATATGATTATAATTGGGCCTGGAGATATATTTTCTTCATTAATGCAAGTTTTATTAGTTGATGGGATGAAAGAATCACTTAGAAATAGTAAAGCTAAAAAAGTATATATTACAAATCTAATGACTAAGAATGGAGAATCTAATAATTTCAATGTTAAAGATTTTGTTTGGGAAATAGAAAATTATTTAGGTTTTGAATTAGATTATGTTATATTCAATAATAAAAGAGCAGATATTAAAGATTATAAAAAGGAAAATCCTCAATTCTTAGATTTAGTTGATTTTTCTAATACCCCACAAGACAAAAAATATATTGGAGCAGATTTATTAAAAGATGGAAAAAAAATAATTCATGACCCAGAAAAAGTATCAAAAATAATATTAAAAATATGCAAGCAATAATTTTAGCGGCTGGAAATGGTGTTAGGTTTCATCCTTTTTCTGAGAATAAACCTAAACCACTCTTTAATTTTTTAGGAAAGACAACAATAGAGCATAATTTAGATGAGTTAGACGGTTTAATTGACGAAGTTTTTATTGTTGTTGGATATAAAAAAGAAATGATAATTGACTCTCTTGGAGATAATTATAAAAGGATAAAGATAAAATATGTTGAAGATAAGGATATTTGCGGAACAGGTTCCTCTGCAAAATTAGTAAGAGATTTGTTAAATGATAAATTTATTGTTCTTAATGGTGATGATTTTTACAGTAAAAAAGACATTAAAATGATAATAGATAATTATCCTTCAATCCTTGTTAAAGAAACACCTAACTCAACTGGTTTCGGGGTGATTATTGAAAAAAATGGTTATTTAGAAAATTTAATTGAAAAACCAAAGGAAAGTATTTCAAATTTAGTAAATACGGGTCTTTATTGTTTGAATAAAAATATATTTGATATAAATATAGAAAAATCAGAGAGAGGAGAATATGAGCTAACTGATTATCTAAAAAAATCAGAGGAGAAGATAAAAGTTTGCAGAGCTTCTTTTTGGGTTCCAGCTTCTTATCCTTGGGATATATTTAATGCCTTTTTATTTTTATTTTCTAAAATTAAAAAAGAAAAAGAATATAAAATAGAAAAAGGTGCAACAATTAGTAAAGAAGCTATTATTAAAAAAGGAACAATTATTAAATCGGGATCATATATAGAAGGAAAGGTTTTTATCGGAGAGAATTGTATTATTGGTCCTAATTGTTTAATTAGAGAAGGAAGTGTTGTTAGTGATAATTGTAAAATAGGACATAGCGTTGAAATTAAAAACTCAATTATTGGAAAAGGAACAAACATTAATCATCTTTCCTATGTTGGGGATTCAATTATCGGAGAAAATTGTAATTTAGGCGCAGGAACAATTACTGCTAATTTAAGACACGATAAAAATAATGTAAAAGTAAAAGTTAAGGAAACTTTAATTGATTCGGGAAGATCAAAATTAGGAGTAATAATGGGAGATAATATCAAGACAGGAATTGGAACATTAATTTATCCCGGAAGAAAAGTTATTAATAATACTTTACCCGGTGAGAAAATTATTTAGTGCCGAAGGAGGGAATTGAACCCTCACGAGATTACTCTCATAGCATTTTGAGTGCTACGCGTCTGCCAGTTCCGCCACTTCGGCATATATCTATTTCTAACATAAAGTTTGTAAATTTGGAAGCGGTATGATAAAATTATTTTAATGACTCGAGTAATTGCCATTGCTAATCAAAAAGGAGGAGTAGGTAAAACTGCAATATCTGTAAACTTGCCAGTGTTTTTAACAGCATTTGGAAAAAAGGTCTTACTTGTAGATATTGATCCTCAAGCAAATGCTACATTCTCTTTAGGAATAAAGCCAAGAGATCTTTCAACTTCTCTATATGAAGCTCTTTTAGGACAAGTAAACCCAAGAGATATTATTAAAAATACACCATTTTTAGCTTTTGATATTATGCCTACTTCCTATAATCTTGCTGGAGCAAATATTGAATTGGTTAATATGAAAGAAAGAGAATTTAAATTAAAAGAAGTTATAGATGCAGTTAAAGATAATTACGACTTTGTTTTGATTGATTGTCCTCCTAGTTTAGGTCTTTTAACTCTAAACGCTTTAATAGCTGCTGATGAAGTTTTAATTCCTGTTCAATCAGAGTATCTTGCTATGGAAGGATTGGATCAACTTTTATATAATGTCAAATTAATTAATGAAAATTTAGATAGAAATATAAAGATATTAGGAGCATTACTAACTATGTATAATAGAAAAAATATGGTTAGTCAAAAAATAGCAAAGGATTTAAGAAGAAGTTTCCCAGGTTATGTTTTTGATACAGTTATTCCAAGAGTAGTTTCCCTTTCAGAGTCTCCTGCTACTGGAAAAACGATATTAAGGCATTCTCCCAATTCTAAAGGGGTACAGGCTTTTAGAGAATTAGCTCGTGAAATAATAATGAAAAAAGAATAATATGATTGGAAAAGGAATTGAATCATTAATACCAAAAAAAGATTTTTCTATACCAGAGGAAAAAATCAGAAAAGATTTTATTTTTTGGATAGAAATTGAAAAGATAAAGCCTAATCCCTATCAGCCAAGAAAAGAATTTAATACAGAAGCCCTTTCATCTTTAGCAGATTCTATTAAAAAATATGGGATGCTTCAACCAATTATTGTAAATAAAATAGAAAAGAAAACAGATAAGGGAATTTCTTCAGAGTATATGATTGTTGCAGGAGAAAGAAGATGGAGAGCATCAAAATTAATTGGATTGAAACAAGTGCCTGTTATAATCAAAGAACAAACTAACAGAGAAAGATTAGAGGTAGCGCTAATTGAAAATGTTCAAAGAAAAAATTTAAACCCAATAGATAAAGCAGAAGCCTTTGAAAGATTAAGAGAAGAATTTGGTTTATTAGATAAAGAAATTGCTAAAATATCAGGTATAAGTAGAGAAGCAGTTAGTAATTCTTTAAGAATTTTATCTTTACCTGAAGAAGCAAAAAAAGCTTTGAGAGATGGGATTATAACTGAAGGTCATGCTAGAGCTTTATTAGGAGCAAAAGATGCTAAACTTATTAAAGAATTATTAGAAGAAATAATTATAAATGGATACTCAGTAAGAGAAACAGAAAGAAGGGTAAGGGAAAGAAATGGTGGAGCAATGCCAAAGGAAAAATCCATAAAAACAAGTCCTGTTTCTATTGATGAATTTTTACAGAAAAAAGTTAAACAAGTTTTAGATTTAGAAAATATAAAAATAGAAAAAAAGAAAGATACTATTCGTTTAAGTTTTGAATTTAAGTCAGAAGAAGAGATTAATCAATGGCTTAAAAAACTTAGGAAATAATTATTTTCCGCAATTTTTGTTTGAGCATTTTTCTTTTCCTCCTTTTTCAACCATTAAAGAATTACATTTAGGGCATATATTTCCTGTTGGCTTATCCCAAACAGCAAAGTCACAATCTGGCCAATTAGGACATCCATAAAAAACTTTTCCTTTTTTAGATTTTTTTTGGATTAATTCTCCTTGTTCACACTTGGGGCAAGTAACACCAGTTTTCTTTCTTTCGTCATTTATTGTTTTTGTAGATTTGCACTCTGGGAATCCAGAACAAGCTAAAAACTTTCCAAATCTACCTACTTTAATCATCATTGGCTTTCCGCATTTTGGACATATTTCGTCAGTTAATACTGGTTCAGGAGTTTCTTTTTCTACTTCCAAATATTTTTCTTCAAGGTTTTTATTAAAAGGTTTATAAAATTTTCTCAATATCTCTTTCCAATCCTCTTTTCCTTCAGCAACATTGTCAAGATCATTTTCCATTTTTGCAGTAAATTTTATATCTACTATTTCAGGAAAATTAGATGTAAGCATTTTATTTACATTAACTCCTATTTCAGTAGGAATAAATCTCCTTTCGCTGTTTTTTTCAACATAATTTCTTAATTGTATTGTTGAAATTATTGGAGCGTATGTTGATGGTCTTCCAATTTCATTTTCTTCTAATTCTTTTATTAGTTTTGCTTCTGTATATCTAGCTGGAGGTTGTGTAAAATGTTGTTGAGGGTTAGTTTTTATAAAAATTAAACTTTCTTTTTCATTAAGCAAGGGGACTTCTTTTTCTTCAAATTTCATTGGGTAAACTTTAAGAAATCCATCAAATTTTAGGAGTGAGCCGTTTGATTGTAGCAAGCGCTTCTTATTTGTTTCAATTTCTATTTTTGTTGAATCAAAAATTGCTTCCTTCATTTGAGATGCTAAAAATCTATTTTTTATTAAATCATAAACTTTCTTATGCTGAGGGTCGATATCTTCTTTAATTGATGTTGGCCTTATAGCTTCATGAGCTTCTTGAGCTCTTTTATTAGTTTTATAAAATCTTTGTTGATAGTATTTTTCTCCAAAATTATTAATAATATATTCATTAGCCATCTTTAATGCTTCTGTTGAAAGGTTCAGAGAATCTGTACGATGATAAGTTATTAAACCTTTCTCATAAAGATCTTGTGCAATCTTCATAGTTTTTTTAGATGTGTATCCAAATTTTTTAGAAGCTTCTTGTTGTAAGGTAGATGTTGTTAATGGAGGAAGGGGATTTTTCTTAATCTCTTTTTTAGAAATAGATTTAACAATATAATCTGATATTTTTAATTCATCTGAAATTTCTTCGGCTTTTTCCTTATTCTTAATGCTCATCTTGGGAGCTTTAAGTGTTGCTTCAAATTGACCATTTTTTTCTAATATAACGGATATGCTCCAATATTCTTCTCCCTTAAAACTTTTTATTTCTTCTTCGCGGTCAACAATTAATCTTAAAGCAACCGATTGAACTCTTCCTGCCGATAAGCCCCGCATTATTTTTTTCCAAAGAAAAGGAGATAATTTGTATCCTACAATTCTATCTAAAGCTCTTCTTGCTTGTTGAGCATTAACTAAATTAATATCAATTTCTCCGGGATTATTTAGGGCTTCTTTAATAGCAGAATCAGTAATTTCATGAAAAGAAATTCTTTGATAGTTTTTTAAGTTGAGAGCTTCTATTAAATGCCAAGCAATTGCTTCTCCTTCTCTATCTGGGTCGGTAGCAATATATACTTTTTCATTCTTTTCAACCTCTTTCTTTAATAAATTAAAATTTTTTCTTGCCTTAACTGGAATAACATATTTAATTTCAAAATCATTATCAACATCTATTCCAATCTTACTTTTAGGTAAATCACGAATATGTCCATAAGAAGAAAGGACCGTTTTGTCTTTGTCTAAAAATTTCTTAATAGTATTTGCTTTAGTTGGACTTTCAACAATAATTAGAGATTTCATGATTCATTATTATCATTTTTAAATAGTAAAGGCAAATTAGAAGCAAGTTGAGCTCCATTAGAAAGTAAAAAATCAGTTCCTTCTGATCCTGGAATAGCATAAATTGGTTTTTCTTGTTTTTTAGCAAAACCAACAGCGTTCATAGTTCCTGATTTTATTTTTGCATGGGCAACCAAAACAGCTGAAGATAATCCTGTGATTATTCTATTCCTTAAGAAAAAAGTTTTTCCAGTTGCTCTTTCTTTATTTGGGTACTCAGAAAGAAGCATACCGCCAGTTTTTAGTATTTCTTCACTAAGCCCTTTATTTTCTTTGGGATATATTGTTTCAATTCCACATGGTAAAACAGCAATAGTTTTCTTTTTATTTATTAAGGCTGAATAATGAGCACAAGTGTCAATTCCTCGAGCAAGTCCAGAAATAATTATAATATCTTTAGGAAGAGAGGCTACAATTTTTAAAACTTTATCTTTTGATTCTTGAGAGCAATCTCTTGAACCAATAATTGCTAAACAAAAATTATTCCAAATTATATTTCCTTTATAATAGAGCATATTATTTCTATAGATTCTTCAATAGCTTCTGAAACTATAATTTCTTCATCTTTAGTGAATTTTTCAAGAACAATATTTTCAAGTGGTTTATTTTCAAAATTAGAATTAATTCCCATTCTTAATCTTTTAAAGTCTTTGCTTCCTATACTATTTATTATTGATTTGACTCCATTGTGTCCAGCTGATCCTCTGTCCTTGTCTTCTTTAATTTTTCCTAAAACAATATCAATATCATCATGGATAACAAGAATATCTTCTAACTTTATTTTATAATAATCCATAATTGCCTTTACGGCACTGCCAGAATTATTCATATATGTCTGTGGCTTTGCTAAAATTATATTGTTTTTTATAGAAATAAGGGATAATAGAGAAGGCTTAAAATCAGGAAAATCATTCCTTTGAGCAAAGGCATCAATTACCATAAAACCATAGTTATGTCTGGTTTTTTGATATTCACTACCATAGTTTCCAAGTCCAACAATTAATTTCATATATTTATTATACCAATTTTTAGGCTCTTGTCTAATTATATATTTTCTTGTATAATTAACATATATGCAATTAAGAGACCTTGTCGATTTTTTATTAGATTCCTTAAAGATATTGATTGTTGCTTTATTGATTATTATCCCAATAAGAGCTTTTTTGTTCCAACCATTTGTGGTAAAAGGCTCATCAATGGAACCTAATTATTTTTCAAGCGATTATCTTATAATAGATGAATTATCATATAATCTTAGAAATCCAGAAAGAGGAGAGGTTATAGTTTTTAAGTATCCATTAAATCCGTCATTAAAATATATTAAAAGAATTATTGCTTTACCGGGAGAAACAGTTGAAATTAAAAATGGAGAAATTTTTATAACCAAAGAAAAAGAAACTTTCAAAATAGATGAAAGCATATACCTTTCAAAAGAAAGATTAAATAGCTGGTCTATAAATAATAATAAAGAAGCATTAAAATTAGAAGAAAATCAGTATTTTGTTATGGGAGATAATAGGAACTATTCTTCAGATTCAAGAAAATGGGGAGTAGTGCCTTTTGATAATATTACAGGAAGAGTGTTTATGAGATTTTCTATTTTTGAAATATTAAAAAATACTATAAGTTCTGAATCATCATATTAAATATGGCAAAACCAAAATTTCAAAGTCCAACAGGAATGCATGATATTCTGCCTCAAAATCAGGCATATTATGAAAAAATACAAAATACAGCAAAAGAAGTTGTTGAGTTTTATGATTTTGGGAAAATAGACACCCCAGTTTTAGAAGATTATAATCTTTTCATAAGAAGTATCGGAGAAGGAACAGATATAGTTGAAAAAGAAATGTTTACATTAAAGACAAAAGGTAAGGATTTCTTAGCATTAAGACCAGAAGGAACTGCTCCTATAATGAGATCATATATTGAAAATGGATTTGTTTCTTTGCCTCAACCAGTTAGATTATGGTATTTCGGTCCCTTTTTTAGATATGAAAAACCTCAAGCAGGAAGATTTAGACAATTTAATCAATTTGGAATTGAAATTATTGGAGAAGATGATGCTATTATTGACGCACAAACAATTTTGATAATGTACAAGTTTTTACAAGAACTTGGACTCAAAGATTTAGTTGTAAAAGTTAATTCAATTGGGGACGATAAATGTCGTCCAATCTATAGAAAAGAATTATTAAAATATCTAAGGGACAAAAAGACATCTCTTTGTGCAGATTGTCAGAAAAGGATAAAGACAAATCCTTTAAGAGTGTTTGATTGTAAAAATGAAAAATGTGGGCAAGTTTTAATGGGGGCACCTCAGAGTATAGACTATCTTTGTGAAGAGTGTAAAAAACACTTAAAAAATGTTTTAGAGTATTTAGATGAATTAAAAATACCATATTCTTTAGAAAGTAAACTTGTTAGGGGTCTTGATTATTATACAAGAACAGTTTTTGAAATAGAGTCAACAAGAGAACAAGATAGTCCTATAGCCTTGGCAGGAGGTGGAAGATATGATAATCTATCCAAAGCTTTAGGAGGAGGAGAAATTAGTTCTTGTGGAGCAGCAGCAGGAATAGAAAGAATTATTGCTGAAATGAAAGAAGTTAAAAGTAAACTAATCCTTCATAGTATTCCAGATGTATTTTTTGCTCAAATTGGGCCATTAGCTAAGAAAAGGAGCTTACCTATATTAGAAGAATTAAGAAACGCAAAAATTAAAGTAGGAGAAAGTTTTGGTAAAGATGGATTAAAGGCTCAATTAGGAAAAGCTAGTAGATTAGGAGTAAAAGCAGTTCTTATCCTTGGGCAGAAAGAAGCAATTAATGAAATGATATTAATAAGAAATATGAAAACAAGTAAACAGGTCGAAGTAAAACAAGAAGATATAGTTATAGAATTAAAAAAAATATTAAAAGAAAAATAGAATTATGAAAATTCAAAAACAACCTAAAGAAAATTCACAATCTCTAGTTTATCGTTTCACAAAAGCTGTTCAAAAGAGTGGTATTTTGATTGAAGCAAGAAAAAAAAGATTTACTGCTAAGCCAAAAAGTAAAAATTTAGAAAGAAGAGGAACTTTGGTAAAAATAGAGAAGAAAAAAGAATTTGAAAAAGCCAAAAAATTAGGCAAAATATGATATTAGAAGAAATAAAAAAAGAATTACTTTCTTCAATAAAAGAAAGAAAGGAACCAAATATATCTGTTTTAAGGATGGTAATTTCTGCTGTCTTTAATAAAGAAATGGAAAAAAGACTTACTTTAGAAAGTAATCTATCAGAAGAAGAGATTAAAGAGAAAATAAAATTAAATGACGAAGAAATGGAAGCAATTATTTTTTCGGAAGTTAAAAAAAGAAGAGACAGTATTTCTGATTTTGAAAAAGGAGGAAGATTGGATTTAGCTGAAAAGGAAAAAGCTGAAATTGAAGTTTTGATGAAATACTTGCCAAAAGAATTATCTGAAGAGGAAATAAGAGAAATTGTAAAAGAAGCAGTTTCTAAAAATACTGATATTGGAAGTGTAATGAAAGAAGTCGTTCCAAAAACAAAAGGAAAGGCTGACGGAAGCTTAGTCGCTAAAATTGTAAAAGAAGAGCTAAATTAGCTCTTTTCTTGCAATGATTTTTTATATATAGTAAAATAATGATAGAAATTAATAATCTTTCCTCAAAGAAAATAAATAAATCCTTAATTAAAAGAACTATAAAAACTGTTTTAAGGGAAGAAGGTAAGAAAATTAAAAATATATCGGTTGCTATACTAAATCCAGAAGAAATTAAGGCAATCAATCTTAAATATAGAAAGAAGAATAAAGCAACAGACATTCTCTCTTTTGGAGAAGGAATAATGGAAATTATTATTTGTCCTGAAGAGGTTCTTAAGAATGGTGATGACTTTGAAAAAGAATTAAAAGAAGTCGTTATTCACGGGGTACTTCACTTATTAGGTTATGACCATGAAAAAGATGAAGTGTTAGCTAGAAAAATGCTTAATAAACAAAAAAGATATCTTAAAATAAACTAAAATGGCAAAAGCAAAAGCAACAATTGGTATTGATATCGGAACTCATAAGATTAAAGTTTTAGGAATAAACAGAGAAACATCAGAAGCTTTATTCTTAGAAATTAGAGATTCTTATGGTGTCCAGAAAGGAAGAATTAAAGAGCCTTCAGAAGTTTCTCAGATTATAGGAGAAATACTTGAGAGCATAGAAAGGAAACATAATTATCCAATTGAAAATGTTTTTGTTAATATAAATGGAACAAAATTAGAATTAATTCCAAGCCAGGCTTCAATCTCTGTAGGAAGAGCAGATCAAAAAGTTTCCGAAGAAGATGTTGAAAGGGTGAAAGAAGAAGTTAAAATGATTAACCTTCAATCTGGTAATAAAAAAATACTAGATGTTCTTCCAAAAGATTGGATTCTTGATAATGATACAGAAGCTAGAAATCCTGTAGGGATGCAAGGTTTTAAATTAGAGCTTAAGGCTATGCTTTTATCTGTATTTAATGCAGATATAGAAAGCATAATAGAAGCTTTAGAAGGAATTGATATTACTGAAGAAAATATTGTTCCTAGTCCTATCGCTGATGCTGATGCTATCTTAAATCCTAGTCAGAAAGAATTAGGAGTTGCATTAATTAATATTGGAGCAGGAACAACAAGTGTTTCTATATATGAAGAAGGAAAACTTTTAAGTATGACAGTTTTTCCAATTGGTTCAGGAAACATTACTAACGATATAGCAATTGGATTTAAGACAGAAATAGAAGTTGCAGAGAAAATAAAAAAACAATATGGTTCCTGCATAAAAAAGAAAGCCTCAAAAAAGATTAATTTTTCTCTTGATGATGACGAAGATGATGACGAAGATGATGAACCTAAAAAGAGTAAAAATATCTTAACCTTTTCTGAAAAAGATTTAATTAAGATAATTGAAGCTAGAGTTTGTGAAATCTTTGAACTTGCTAATCAAGAAATTAAAAAATTATCAAAACAAGGACTCCTTCCTGCAGGTATAATCATAACAGGTGGCGGGGCTAATTTATCAGGTATAGTTGAATTAGCAAAAAATGAATTTAAATTACCTGCAAAGATTGGTTATTGCAAAGAAATTAAAGGTTTAGATAAGGATTCTTCTTTATCAACGGTTTGTGGAACATTATTATCTCAAGCAGATAAGAAAAGTTTTTATACTCCAGAAAATAAATTCCTTAAAAAAATTAAGAAAATTATTAATAATTTTATTCCTTAGATATGGACACAACAAAAATAAAAGTTGTTGGAGTGGGAGGGTCTGGTTCTAATACAATAGACAGGCTTACGAGAACTAAAATTAAAGGGGTTGATTTGATAAGTATAAATACAGATATTCAAGATTTAAAGAAAAAAAATGCTCATATAAAATTA
>JAQUUL010000033.1 GCA_028693895.1 Minisyncoccota bacterium | reverse complement strand
TTGCGACTGAGGGTGTTAGCTGGTCACAGTGCAGTTCTTTTAGTGGTACATGGTGTGGTTGTAATGTTTGTGGATCGGGTTGTCATTCTGGATCAGTTTCGGCAATTGTAAACCAAATTGGTTGTTACTAAAATAATAATAAAATAAAGGAGTCCTTAAAGGACTTCTTTTGATTTGCCTCGATGTTGAAAATAGAATATAATAAGGAAGATGCAAAAATATAAAAGAATTTTATTAAAATTAAGCGGAGAGGTTTTTGGAAAAGATGGTGGAGAGGGTGTTTCTATATTAAGTTACATTAAAGTAGCAAAAGAAATTGCTAAAATTAAGAAAGATAATAAAATTGAATTAACTATTGTAATTGGTGCTGGTAATATCTTTAGGGGTAGAATGGTAGGAGAAGAAAACTTTGATAGGGTTGCTGCTGATTATATGGGAATGATAGGAACAATTATTAATGGAATAGGACTAAAAGAATCATTGAAAGAAGAAGGAGTTGATTCAGAGGTTTATTCTGCTTTAGGAGTTAGAGATGTTGTTGAATCATACTCAAAAGAAAAAGCAATAAAATCTTTAGAAGAAGGTAAAATTGTTATATTTGCTGGAGGGACAGGTAATCCGTTCTTTACAACTGACTCAGCTGCGGCATTAAGAGCTTGTGAAATTAATTGTGATTTAATATTAAAGGCAACTAATGTTGATGGAGTTTATGATAAAGATCCAAGGAAGAATAAGGATGCTAAAATGTATAAAGAAATATCTTATTCTGAAGCGATTGAAAAACAATTAAATGTAATGGATATTACTGCTTTTACACTGTGTTTTGAAAATAAAAAGCCAATTGTTGTTTTCAATATAAAAGAAATTAAAAATATTAGTAAAGCCTTAAAAGGGGAACCTTTTGGCACTTTAATTCATTAATTTAGTGGAAATAAATACAGCAAATTTCATAAAAAGCGTAAGTGGAACAGATTCAATTTTATATGATGGTGTTCCTCAGTTTGCCTTTATAGGTCGTTCTAATTCAGGAAAATCAAGTATTATAAATTGTTTAACTGGGTTAAAAAAATTAGCGATAACTAGTTCTTTTCCTGGTAGAACTCAAAAGATAAATGTTTTTTTAATTAATAATTCATTTTATTTTATTGATTTACCCGGATATGGATATGCTAAAGTTCCTGTAAAATTAAAAGGCAAATTGCGTTCAATGGTGAATTGGTATTTTTTTGATTCAGAAATTAAACAAGATATAATTTTTGTAATAATTGATGCTAATGTAGGAATGACAAAAGATGATTTAGAATTATTAGATGCTTTAGAGCATTACAAAAAGAATGTTATTATTATAGCGAATAAGATTGATAAGATTAAAAAATCTGAGTACGAAGAAAAAATGAACAATCTTAAAAGTTCATTTAAAATTATTCCATTTTCAGCTAAAAAGAAGATAGGAGTAGAAGAAGTATTGTCTAATTTATTTTGAAATATATGTCAGGATATTATAAAAAATCTAATAATCTTTTTAATCCAGAAAGTAAAGCCTCTTTTAAATTAAGTCGTTCAAAAATTGACTTATTTATTCAGTGTCCGCAGTGTTTTTATCTAGACAGAAGATTGGGAATTGGAAGGCCACCGGGATTTCCTTTTAATTTGAATAGCGCGGTAGATACTTTGCTTAAAAAAGAATTTGATATCTATAGAAACCAAAAATCACCTCATCCTTTGATTGAAGAGTTTGGCATTGATGCTATTCCTTATAAACACAAAGATATAGATATTTGGAGAAATACATTTAAAGGAATAGAGTATCTTCATGAGCCAACTAATTTATTAATTACAGGAGCGATTGATGATATTTGGGTTAATTCAAATGACGAAGTAATTATAGTTGATTATAAGGCGACCTCTAAATCAAGTGAAGTTAATATTGATGCCGAATGGCAGATAGGATATAAAAGGCAAATGGAAATATATCAATGGTTATTTAAAAATAACGGATTTAATGTTTCTAATACTGGTTATTTTGTATATTGTAATGGTAATACCGATAATCCTGTATTTGATAAAAAATTAGAGTTTGATATTAAAGTTATTCCATACACAGGAGATACTTCATGGATTGACGGTAAGCTTTTTGAGATTAAAGAATGCTTGATGTCTGATAAGATTCCTGACCCTAATCCTGATTGTGATTATTGTAATTATAGGAAAAATGCTGTAATAGCAAAAATAAAGCACGATAAAATTAAAAAAGAGGATTAATTTTAATCCTCTTTTGTGTTCAATACCTTTTGTAAGATATTGAAGTACTCTACTGCTAGTTCTCGGCAGAGCAATGCTTGCCAATAATAACTAACGTTGCATTGAAAAGATACACCATCTTCAAAAAGATAAGATATTTTTTTAATGCAATCATCGCAGTTTTTTTCAGAAAATTTTAAACTAACGATTCCGTTATAAATCAATTCGCCAACAAAGATAGATGTTAACCCGTTTTTATTGATTTCTGTTTTTTCAATAAAAGCTGGCATCTTTAATCCTTCTATCTTTATATTTGCCATACTTCCAACTTCTTCTTGGGCCAATGAGTTTAACATTATGGTTGTTAATCTAATCGACTCCTTAATGTTCTTTATATCATATAGAGCATTTTTGTATCCTTTTGGAAGGGGACAAATAAAAGAATAATCTTCTCCGATATTAATCGGAACATGGTCTGACATCAATTCAAAATACTTCTTCATTTTCTGATCCTCCTTTGAAATTATAATATAATTTGCTTTTTATGTCAAACCAAGATAAAATAAAATAATGGAACAAAAAGGAAAATCAGCAGTAAAAGACTTATTAGAAAATAATATATTTTCTATTTCAGCGTATCTTAAACTTTTGAACGGAGTACTTAATTCTTTTGGAGCTAAAATTATTGGAGAGGTTAGTGAAGTAAAAATAAGTTCAGTAGGGCATGTATACTTTTCATTAAAAGACAAAAAGGATGGAAGTGTTTTATCTTGTGTTATATGGAACTATGATTACAAAATGTGTGGTATTGATTTAGTTGAAGGGATTGAAGTTAAAGCAACTGGTTTTCCCGATGTTTATCCAGTGACAGGAAGATTAAGTTTTAAGGCGAAAACTATTCAATTAGCAGGAGAGGGTCAAATTAAAAAAGAATACGAGAAACTTAAAAAGAAATTAGAAGAAGAAGGTTTGTTTAATGAAGAAAGAAAGAAACAGATAACAGATTTTCCTCAAAAGATAGGAATAATAACCTCTAAACAAGGGGCAGTTATTAATGATTTTTTAAATAATTTAGGAAGATATGGTTTCTATATAGAATTTATTGATTCTCGTGTTGAGGGTCTTGAAGCAGTTAAAGATTTAATAAATAGTATTAAAACATTTAAAAAGAAAAAGATAGATGTTTTAGTTATAATGAGAGGAGGTGGTTCTTTAGAATCATTTCTAGCCTTCAATAATGAGATGTTAATTAGAGAGGTTGTTGATTTACCATTTCCAGTTATTGCTGCAATTGGTCATGATAAAGATATTCCTTTATTGTCGCTTGTTGCC
>JAQUUL010000032.1 GCA_028693895.1 Minisyncoccota bacterium | reverse complement strand
TAAAGCTTTGGCGGTCTCAGTCTTACCTACCCCTGTTGGTCCTAGAAACATAAATGAGCCTAGTGGTCTTCCTTCTTCGGATATTCCTGCTCTTGAACGCCTAATTGCGTTAGAAACAGCTTTAATAGCTTCTTCTTGATCAACAACCCTCTTTCCTAATTCCTTTTCCATCTTCTCAAGTTTGTATGCTTCAGACTCTAAAAGTCTTGTAACAGGAATGCCTGTCCAACGAGAAACAACTCGTGATATCTCTTCAGGACCAATTTCTTGTTTCAAAATTGGATTTTGTTTTTGCAATCTTACTATTTTGTTTTCTTGCTTTTTTAATTTAGAAAATAATTCAGGCAATGTTCCATATTTAATTTCAGCTACTTTCTGTAAATCACCTTCTTTTAATAACTTCTCCAATTCATATTTATTTTTCTCTATTTCTTCCTTGAGTCCTCTAATATTATATATTGTTTCTTTTTCTGTATTCCATCTTACTGAAAAAGTATTAGCTTTATCTCCATATTCAGCAAGTTCCCTATTAATAATCTTTTCTCTCTTCTCTAAAGATTCTTTTTCTTTAGGTGTCGGATTCAAAAGTTCTTTTTTAATTGCTTCTTTTTCTATTTCTCTTTTCTGAATTTCTTTTTTAAGATCTTCCAGTTCTATTGGGTTTGATTCTATTTCTAACCTTAATGCTGAAGCAGCCTCATCCATTAAGTCAACGGCTTTGTCAGGTAAGAATCTATCAGTAATGTATCTAGATGAAAGTTCTGCAGCTGCAATAAGTGCCGAGTCTTTAATTTTTAGACCATGATGAAGCTCATACTTTTCCTTAATACCTCTTAAGATTGAAACAGTATCTTCAACTGTTGGCTCAACAACATATATTGGCTGAAACCTTCTCTCTAATGCAGCATCTTTTTCAATATATTTTTGATACTCTTTTAATGTTGTTGCCCCAATTGCTCTTAATTCTCCCCTAGCTAATGCTGGTTTTAATAAATTAGATGCATCAACTGCTCCTTCAGCTGAACCAGCACCGATTATAGTGTGAAGTTCATCAATAAAAAGCAAATATTGACCCTCTCTTTTTTTAATCTCTTTAAGAAGTAATTTTATTCTTTCTTCAAATTCTCCCCTAAATCTTGTTCCTGCAATTAAAGCTCCTAAATCTAAACTAACAACTTCTTTTTCTTTTAAACTCTCTGGAACCTCTCCCTTAATTATTCTTTGAGCAAGCCCTTCAACAATTGCTGTTTTTCCTACTCCCGGCTCCCCAATTAAAACTGGGTTATTCTTTGTTCTTCTTGAAAGAATTTGCATCAATCTTCTTATCTCATCATCTCTTCCAACTACTGGATCAAGTTTTCCTTTTTTAGCTAAATTAGTTAGATTTCTTGTATATTTTTGCAAAACCTTTTGTTTTGCTTCTGGGTTAGGACTAGTAATTCTTTCTCCTCCTCTTAAATTATTGAATGTTTTTTGAGCTGAATGATATTCTATTTTTTCCTCTCCTGATATTGAACGAGCTTTACTTAAAATTTCTTGAGCTAAAGTTTCTGAATTCAAAATTGCTAAAAAAAGATGTTCTAAAGAAACAAAATCATCATTCATATTAATAGACTCTTCGCGAGCTTTGTCTAATATCAAAGCCATATCTTGAGTTAAATAAAATTGTCCCATTGGGTGCCCCGGCAAAGCTGAAGGTATTCTATTTAATGCTCCTGTTATCTTTTTATACAAATCATCTGTATCAATATTAATTTTATCTAAATAGTTCAAAACTATATTATCTTTGTCCCCGATAATACTTAAAAGAAGGTGCAATGCATCAATATGTTGTTGCCCCATTTCTCTTGCTATATTTTGAGCATTTATTATTGCTCTTTGTGCTTTATTTGTGAAATTTATTCCTTCCATATTCTTAATTTTATCTTAAATAACAAAAAAAGTCCATCAACGGGCCCCTTCTACGAACAGGAATGAGGATGTTAGTCCTAAGCTTTAGAAAAGCTTAAAACTAACTATTAATCTTAACTATTATGCTCTCTTTGCATGCTAAGGGCATATTCCCGCTTCCTTATTTGTTCTTCTTATTTGAAGAAATTATAGGATGTACCAAGAACAAATATATCATATATTCTAAAAAAAATCAAAAAAAATCCTATAACTTTTTGTTATAGGTTGTCCTGAAATTACACTCAGGAACTCTTACTTCGAAACGAACACCATTTGTCCCCGTTTCTTTTACCGTGCCTCCAATCATTTCAACTATTTCTTTAATAAAAAATAATCCAAGACCGGTATTTTTACCATATCCTTTATTAAAGATAATGTCTTTCTCAAGCTCAGAAATTCCTACTCCATCATCTTCATAAACGATAAGAAGATTTCCATCTTTTTCTTCTTCGGCCCAAATTTTTACACATGGAAATGACTTTCCAGAATACTTAATTGTATTCTCAATAAAGTTAGTAAAAACTAAACCAAAGAGTCCATTTGCCTTTATTTTTACTTCAGGAACTTCAAACATTATTTTGACAGAGGACTTAACAATAATTGTTCTCATTAATAGAGACTCTAAATCCTGCCAAAAATCATCCTCACCTATTAGTTCAAGGTCTTTCCATAGATTCATTAATGAATCTAATTCTTCTAAAGACTTTCTAATAGTTTCTAGCCTTTTTGGGTTTTGCTCTTCATTGTATAATGCAAGATTTCCACCTGCAACAAATAAGATATTCGCCACTTCATGACGAATAGTCTGCGATACCAAAAGCAAAAAATCGTTTTTGTCTGTCATAGAACCATTCGCAGAGTACAATGAATAGTATATTTTGTCAACAATTATTCAATTTTTCTTTCATCTTCATTATTGCTTCTTGACGCATAAATTTAGATTGTTTTTCTTCTAAAGTAAGCTCTGCAAATGTCTTATCATATCCCTCAGGGATAAAGATTGGATCCCAACCAAAACCATTATTTCCTTTTGGTTTTAAAGCAACTTCTCCTATTGTTTCTCCCTTAACTACTAATTCTTTTTTTCCATCAAAAAAAACAATACATGATACTGTTTTTGCTTTCCTATTTTCTCCAACTAAAGAACATATTTTTTCTAATGAAATATTTTTAACAAAAAATTTAATTAGTGCTCCCGGCAAACCATTAAGTTCTTCAAAATATAATCCGGTATCTTCAACAATTACTGGTTCTTTAAGAATATTGTATGCATCTTTAGCCTTATTTTTCGCCACTTCTTCAACATCAATTGATTGAATTTCTTCTATTTGTAAATCAATGTTTTTAATATGGGTGCCTAATATAAACTCAAATTCTTTAACTTTATTTTTATTTCCCGTTACTAATATCATTTTTTCTTGTTAAAAAGCTATATATAAAAATAATAATTAATCCTATAATAGATAAAAATATAGAAACATTGGGGTTAAGCATTGAAGAAAATAATACCATTAAAGCTAAGATTATAAGAATTGTTTCTTCTGTTTTTTGATTAAGTTTTTCCATAAATCAATTATACAACAAATATGAAGTTTCTTAAAGAAGCATTTAAACATCACTCAAAGATATTCCTATTTCTTTAGTAATTTTTTGAGTATTTTATTTAATTTCTTTTTCTGTTTTAATATTTATTATAGTTTTCGTATATACTATTATCAACAATAAAATTAATTATTTCTAATAACCAACTTTCCAATA
>JAQUUL010000007.1 GCA_028693895.1 Minisyncoccota bacterium | reverse complement strand
CGCTAGTAACCGCAGATCAGCCACGCTGCGGTGAATATGTCCCTGGGTCTTGTACTCACCGCCCGTCACGTCAAGCGAGTTGGGGATACCCGAAGTTCCATGCAAATGGACCTAAGGTAGATTCAATGAGAGGGACGAAGTCGTAACAAGGCACGGGTAGCGGAAGCTGCTCGTGGATCATTTATTTTTTTTAAATGTTGTCGGCCGCTATTAATTCGCGAGTGATCACTGAATTAATGGCGAGGTATTGATCTCTCTACCTAAACAAGAGATTATTTTATACATAGCGGAACAACTCTAAGAAACTAACTAATAATGAAAAGTATCGGACCATCACAGTATCGTATTTTTCGCAGATTTTATAAGAATGCTGGAAAAGAAATGTGCAAAGATTGCGCTGATTTTGTTTCTCCATTATCTAAGATATTAGACTTTGGTTGTGGATCAGGAACAATAGGAAAAGAATTTGAAAATTATTTTAATTCAGAGATATTAGGAGTTGATATTATTGACAATAGGATAGAACCAATTCCATTTATTAAATATAATGGAAATGACCTTTCATTTTTAGAAGATAATAATTTTGATGCAGTTTTAATTAATTTTGTTTTGCACCATTGCAAAAATCCAAAAGAACTGCTAAAAGAGAATAAGAGGGTTTCGAAAGATGTTATTATTTTGTACGAGAATTTACCAGAAGGGATAATTAGTAAAATAATGTGTTTTCTTCATGGGGTATCTTTTGCAAAGTTATTTCAGAATAATTCAGAATGTGGAAAGTTTTTTACAAAAAAAGAATGGGAAAAGATTTTTGAAGAAATTGGATTGAAAGTAATTTATTCCAAAAGGGTTTCTGCTTGGTTTAATCCGATGAAAGAGCACCTATTTATTTTGAAAAAGGGTGTGTAGCTCAGCTGGTTAGAGCGCGTCACTGATAATGACGAGGTCCCTGGTTCGAGTCCAGGCATACCCACATAGTTTATTGAAATGTAAATAAGGGCCGATGGCTCAATTGGTAGAGCACCTCATTTGCAATGAGGGGGTTCGGGGTTCGAGTCCCCGTCGGTCCACAAATAAAATCACCATTAAGGTGGTTTTTTTAATTGTTGATAACTTTCTTGCGCTCATCAAAAGGTATGATATAATTATACTATAATTAACATCCATTATTTTCTTTTCTTTATTATCTTTAGATTTTATAGAATAAGAAAAAATGGTAAAAAATATGACACAAGATTGGTCATCAATTACATTACAGGCTCTATATAATGCCTGGGGAGATATGTTAGAATTTCTTCCAAATTTTTTAGCGGCAATAGTTATCTTTATTATTGGTTGGATTATTGCAATATGGTTCGGTAAATTAATTGCTGGATTATTAAACAAGGCAAAGTTTAATTCTATTTTTGAAAAAACAGGATGGAAAGATGCTTTAGATGGTGCCGATATTAAAGTTGAGCCATCAGGTTTTATTGGAGCGATTTGTAAGTGGATTTTAGTAGTTATTTTCTTGATGATTGCTACGGATATTATGGGATGGGGAGCTTTCGCAGGAATATTAGCATCTATAATTGCTTGGATTCCTAATTTAATAGTTTCTATAATTATTTTAGTTGTCGCAATTATTATTGCTGATATCATAGAGAAACTTGTAAAAGTTTCAACTAAAAAAATGGGAGTTAACTTTGTAAATTTTTTAGGAGCTCTTGTTAAATGGGGAATATATGTATTTGCTGGATTAGCAGTTTTATTGCAATTAGGAGTTGCTCCTAAAATTGTAGAAGTTTTGATTGTTGGTTTTGTTGGAACATTAGCTCTTGCATTAGGTTTGTCTTTCGGATTAGGGGGAAAAGATGCTGCAGCTAAACTAATCGAAGAGACAAAAAAGAAGATATCTGACGATTAATTTATATTATTTAGGCACCGCTTCGGCGGTGTCTTTTAATTTGACCAAATATTTACTATTTGATAATATACAGTTATGAATTCTAACGAACTAAGAAAAACATTTCTTGATTTTTTTGAAAAGAAAGGACATAAGGTAGTTCCTTCTTCTTCTCTTTTACCAACAGATCCAAGTGTTCTTTTTACTACAGCAGGAATGCAACAATTCTCTCTTTATTTAGCAGGAAAAAAGGATGTAATTAGTGATTTTGGTTCTTGCCATTTAGCATCGTGTCAAAAATGTTTTAGAACAGACGATATAGAGGAAATTGGAGATGATACTCATCATACTTTTTTTGAAATGCTTGGAAATTGGTCTATTGGACAAGATGAATCAGGTTATTTTAAAGAGGGAGCAATTAATCTTGCTCTTGAGTTTTTAGAGAGTATTGGTCTTGAGAGAAAAAGAATGCATATTACTGTTTTTGGTGGAGAAGGGGATATTTTAAAAGATGATGAAGCAATTAATATCTGGAAAACAAAAGGAATTGCGAGTATAAGGGAGTGTTCAAAAAAAGATAATTTTTGGGGTCCAGTTTCTTTGACTGGTCCTTGTGGTCCTTGTTCAGAAATACATTATGATAGGGGAGAGTCTTTTGGTTGTGGAAGAGACGATTGTGGACCTAATTGCGATTATTGTAAAAGATATGTAGAGATTTGGAATTTAGTTTTTATGCAATACTTTAAGAATGAAAGTGGAGATTATGAGTTATTAAATCAAACAAACATTGATACCGGAATAGGATTTGAAAGATTGTTATCAATTATACAGGGAAATAATTCAGCATATGATACAGATTTATTTACTGATGTTATCTCCGAAATTAAAAAAATGAGTCTCAATGAAGATGAGCGAGCTTATCGAATTATTGCTGATCATATTAGGGGTTCCGTTTTTTTAATTGAAGCAGGTGTTATTCCAGCAAATGTTGGTCAAGGATATATATTAAGAAGGCTTATTAGAAGATTTATTAGATATGGGAATATTCTTGGATTAAAGAAAAGATTTTGGGTTCCATTAGTAGAAATTACTATAAATAAATACAAAGATATATATCCAGAGATTAACAAAAAAGAGATTTACGATATTATTGAAAAAGAAGAAGACCGTTTTTCTTTAACTATAGATAGAGGGCTTAAAATTATTTCTGAAGTTAATAAAGATTTATCAGGAAAAGAAGCTTTTGATATTTATCAGACATATGGATTTCCTATTGAAATGATTAAAGAGGAATTAGATAAAAAAGGAATATCAATTAATGATAAAGAATTTGAGTTAGAAGTTAAAAAACATCAAGAAGTTTCAAGAATTGGAGCAGAGAA
The DNA here is from genome assembly GCA_028693895.1 of Minisyncoccota bacterium. Classification (GTDB taxonomy): domain Bacteria; phylum Patescibacteriota; class Minisyncoccia; order Minisyncoccales; family Minisyncoccaceae; genus UBA2558. Next base: position 14,489 of record JAQUUL010000007.1, on the reverse strand, counting down.
GAAATTTGGAGGAGTGGGAACGGGAGAAAATACTCCAAGTTTACATACAGCAACACATTTACTTCATTCAGCCTTAAGAAAGATATTAGGAGAAGATGTTCATCAAATGGGTTCAGATATTAACAATGAAAGACTAAGATTCGATTTCTCATTTAGTAGAAAGATGACCCCTGAAGAAATTAAAGAGGTTGAAGATTTAATTAATTCAAAAATTAAAGAAGGTTTAAAGGTTAAAAAAGAAATAATGTCTTTAGACGAGGCTATAAAATCAGGAGCATTATCTTTTTTTAAAGAAAAATATCCAGAAGAAGTAAGTGTTTGGACGATTTATAACGAAGATTCTGGAGAGATATTTTCTAAAGAAATTTGTGCTGGTCCTCATATTGATGATATTTCTAAATTAAAACAATTTAAAATAATTAAAGAGGAAAGTTCAAGTTCAGGAGTAAGAAGAATTAAAGCGATAATATAATATGGCAACAAAAATATACGATATAATTCCTTGCGATAAAGTTGAGCAAAAAAGTAAAGATTTTTGTTATAAAGAAAAAAAACCAAAAAACAGAAAGCCAATAATCATTGGGTTTATTGTTTTTGTATTTTCTTTAGTAGGATTATTCTTCTTTCTTCCAGGAAAAGCGGAAGTTAATATCTATCCTAATGTTGAGGGGCTATCAGTAAAAGAAACAATAATTATTGATACAGCCGAGTCTTTAATTAATTTTGAAGATTTAATTTTACCCGGCATTATTTTTTCAGAAAATAAAGAATTTTCAGAAGAATATTTTTCTACAGGAACAGATTCTAAAACAAAAAAAGCCACAGGTGTTATTAGGGTTTATAATAAAATAAGTCCAGCAAGGTCATTAAGTTTAATTAAAAATACAAGATTTCTTTCTGTTCCAGGAGAGTTAGTATATAGAGCAGATGAAGCATTTGTTATTCCTGCTTCTTCGTATGTAGATATAAAAGTAACAGCTGATTCGGCTGGAACAAAATATAATATTCCTTCAGCAACTTTTTCTGTTCCTGGTCTTTCTGGAACAGATATATATTCAAGTATTTGGGCAGAAACTATTTCTGATGGATTATCAGGGGGAGAGGATTCTCAAATTAAAATAGTTACAGAGGGTGATATTCAGTCATCTAAAGAAAATTTTGAAAGTAAATACACAGAAGTAATTAAGAAGTCCTTATCAGAATCTATCCCAGAAAGCTTTATTTATTTTCTAGAAGATATATTATTAACTTTTGAAGATTTATATGCTGATGCTCAGGCAGGTTCGGAAACGGAGAAATTTATAATATCAAGCAAGGTGAATAGCAAATTAACAGCATTTAGAAAGGATGATTTGGTAAAGATAGGAGAGAATTTATTTAATAAACAAATTTCAGATATTCAAAAAATAGTTCCAGATAGTATTTTATGTAATATTGAAGAACAAGGAATTGTAAATGGAAAATTAGAAATTAAAGTTACTTTTACAGCTGATATTTATTCTTTTCCAGACGACGAAATAATTAAAGAAAGCTTAATTAATAAGAAAAAAGAAGATTCTATTTCTATACTTGAAAATATGTCGGAAATTAAAAAAGTCGAAATTAATAACTTTCCTTTTTGGAGATCAGCATTGCCAAACAAAGAAGATAGTATTATTTATTTAGTAAAGTTTGATTAGTCTCTTGACCAAAAGCAAAAGTTTTGCTATTGTCTTAATATCTTTTACATGGTTAAAAATGACGACAAGATTAAAAAAGAAGGAGTAGTCTCTGAAAGTTTACCCGATGGGTTTTTTAGAGTTTTACTGGAAGATGGAACAGAAATTCTTGCTCATTTAGCAGGTAAATTAAGAGTATATAGAATAAGAATACTTCCTGGAGATAAGGTTACCGTTGAAACAACTCCTTATGACCCAAGAAGAGGTAGAATAATATTTAGAAAAAAATAATAATGAAAGTTAAACCATCCGTTAAGAAAATTTGTAAGGATTGTAAAATCGTCCGAAGAAAAGGACGTGTTTATGTTATCTGCACAAAAAATGCTAAACATAAACAAAGACAAGGTGCTTAATTAATATTACTATGGCAAGAATAATTGGAGTTAACATTCCAGATGAAAAAAGAATAGATATCGGTTTATTATATATTTATGGAATAGGTCCATCTTTAGCTAAAAAGATTTTAGAAGGATGTAATATCTCTAAAGATAAAAAAGTTAAAGATTTAACTAAAGAAGATATTAACGTTATTAAAGAATATATTGAAAAAAACTTTAAGGTTGAAGGAGATTTGAGAAGAGATATAATGGTTAATGTTAAAAGATTAAAAGATATTGGTTCTTGGAGAGGTCACAGACATTCAAAAGGTTTACCAGTAAGAGGACAAACAACAAGAATTAATAGCAGGACAGTAAGAGGTAATGTTAGAAAAACAGTAGGCTCAGGAAGAAAAGGAGCTCCTGCACCTAAATAGAAAATAATATGGGTAAAAAACACGTAATCAAAAAAACTGAAGAAGAGATGATTAAAGAGGGTGAGCAATTAGAAAAGGCTTTAAGTAAAGAGCCTAAAGTTTCTAAGGTTGCCGCAGTTAGAGAAGGTAAGATTCATATCTTTAGTTCATACAACAATACAATAGTAACTTTAGCTGATACAGCAGGTAATGTTTTAGCTAGTAAATCAGCGGGAAAACTTGGTTTTAAGGGAAGTAAAAAATCAACTCCTTTTGCTGCTTCAAAGATTGCAGAAACTTTAGGAGCTGTTGCCGAAAAGATGGGAATTAAAAAATTCCAAATAATAGTTAAAGGTATTGGATCAGGAAGAGAATCAGCATTAAGATCAATAGCTAACCAAGGATTTGAAATATCTTCAATAAAAGATATTACTCCAGTTCCTCATAATGGTTGCCGACCTAAGAAACCTAGAAGGTTATAATTTTTAAAATATGAAACAATCAAAGTGTAAAATTTGTAGAAGATTAGGAGAGAAGCTTTTCTTAAAAGGAGAGAAATGTTTGTCTGCAAAATGTGCTATGGTGAAAAGACCTTTTCCACCAGGTCAGAAGGCTAAAAAAAGAAGATCTAATTTGACTGAATATGGTCGTGAAGTTAAAGAAAAGCAAAAAGTTAAAAGATGGTACAATGTTTCAGAATCTCAATTTAAGAAATATGTTATTGAGGTTTTAGAAAATAAAACATCAGAAGTAGATGTTGCTTCTCAATTAATTTCTAAATTGGAAACTAGATTAGATAATATCGTTTTTAGACTTGGCTGGGCAAAATCAAGAGCTCAAGCAAGATTGTTAGTTACCCATGGACATTTCTTAGTAAATGGAAAGAGAATAGATATTCCTTCATATAAGGTTATAATTGGAGACTCAATTTCTTTAAGAGAAGGTTCTAAAAACAAAGAAATTATGAAAGCATTGCCTGAAAATATGAAAAAGTATGCCGTTCCTCAATGGTTAACATATAATTCTGAAAAGATAGAAGGAAAACTTTCAAAGCTTCCAACATCCGAAGACGTACAGGTTCCATCAGAACTATCATCAATATTTGAACATTATTCAAGGTAATAATTAATTATTTAAAAAACATGATTCCATTACCAACTTCAATAAAAACAAAAAAAGTATCAAAAAATAATTCTATATTTGAAATAGAATCCTTATACCCTGGCTACGGGGTTACTTTAGGTAATGCAATTAGAAGAACAATTCTATCTTCTTTAATTGGGGCTGCTATCACTGAAGTTAAGATTAAAAATGCTCCTCATGAATTTGCAACAATTAAAGGGGTAAAAGAAGATGTTTTGCATATTTTAATGAACATTAAGCAATTAAGGTTTAAGATGTTTACTGATGAGCCTCAAACAGCAACACTTTTGGTAAAAGGAGAAAAAGTTGTTACAGGTGAAGATTTTGAATGTCCAGCTGACTTGAAATTAATTAACTCAGACTTGCATATTGCGACAATAACTGATAAAAGTACTGAGATGGAGATTGAGGTTAAGGTTGAAAGAGGTTTAGGCTATGTTTTTGAAGATAAAGAGATAAAAAGAAGTGTAGGTGTTATTGGAATGGATGCGATATTTACTCCGATTAAAAAAGTAAATTACACTGTTGAAAATATGAGAGTTGGAAAAAGAACAGATTTTGATAGACTTTCCTTAGAAGTTGAAACAGATGGAACAATTAGTCCTGAAGAAGCTCTAAGTAAATCATTAAAAATACTTTTAGAACAATTTAATTTTCTATCAGAACAAGTTGTTGTTGAAGAAGAAGAGGAAATTGTAGAAGAAAAGAAAAAGAAAACAACAAAGAAGAAAAAATAATATGAAAAAATTACAGAAAGGAAGAAAGTTTAATAGAGAAAGAGACCAAAGAAGAGCGCTTCTAAAAACATTAGCAGTTTCTTTATTATTGAAAGAAAAGATTAAAACTACTGAAGCTAAAGCAAAGGAGCTTTCTCCTTTTGTTCAAAGAAAAATAACAAGAGCAAAAAAAGGTGACTTATCCGCTCGAAGATATTTATTAACTTTATTCCCAGAAAGAATTGTGAAGAAACTAATAGAAGATATTAGTGTTAGATATAAAGATAGAAATGGTGGATACACAAGGGTAATTAAATTAGGACAAAGAAAAAGCGATAGTGCTAAAATGGCAATTATTGAATTAGTTTAATATTATGAAAGAAGAAACAAAAAGAGAAGTAATTAGAATAGACGCAAAAGAAAGACCATTAGGAAGGTTGGCTTCTGAGGTGGCTTCTATTTTGCAAGGAAAAAACAGTGTAGATTATGCTCCTAATAAAGAGCCTAATAATGTAGTTATTATTTCTAACGTTAAAGAAATGAAAATTACTGGAAATAAGTTAGAAGATAAAACATATTTTAGACACACAGGATATTTAGGAAATGATAAACATATTCCTATGGTTAAGATTTTTGAAAAAAAACCTGGAGAGATTTTAAGACTTGCAGTAAATGGAATGTTGCCTAAGAATAGATTAAGAGCAAGACATCTTAAGAGATTAAAATTTGACTAATATGGCAGAGAAAAAAATAACAAAAAAGAAAGTAGAAAAAAAGACTGAGAAAAAAATATCAAAGAAGACAGAGAAAGTTATAGAAAAGAAAGAAGAAGAAAAGATAGAAGCTGTTAAAATTGATACTACTGTAATAGCAGTGCCTCAAATAATAGATGATGACGACTTTGTTGTTAACGAAGATGATTTTAAGGATCTTGGAGATAGATATTTTGAAGGAACAGGAAGAAGAAAAACATCTATTGCAAGAGTTAGACTATATACAAAAGGGAATAAAGAGATAAAGGTTAATGATGTTGACTATAAAGAATATTTTGATACACCTACTCTTCAAAGCATAGTTTTGGATTCGTTAGATACAATGAAATCATTAGATAGATTTAGAGTAGTAGTAGTAGTGAGAGGAGGAGGAATAAATTCTCAAGCTGAATCAGTAAGACATGGAATAGCAAGAGCATTAGTAGTATTTAATCCAGACTACAGAAAAAGACTAAGAAAAGCAGGATTTTTAACAAGAGATTCAAGAATGAAAGAGAGAAAGAAATTCGGATTAAAGAGAGCAAGAAAAGCTCCACAATGGTCAAAAAGATAATATCAAACACACTCCGTTGGAGTGTGTTTTTTTATATCAATTTATTTATTTTAATAAAATTACTACCATTTAAGATAAATAAGCTTTTATTTCTTCCATCAAAATATATATTAGATACATCATTTTTATCAAGATTAAAAATGTTTATATTATCTCTATTGTCAATTTCACTAATATTTAACCCATTATTGATTGTTAATAAAAAGTAGTCTCCATTAATCCATTTAATATTGTTTATTTCTTCATTATAAGAATTAATTTTAATGATATTATAAGCGTCAGTAAAAAATGGTGACTCAAGTCTCTTTAATGGTAATAACCATATATTATTATTGTTATAGAATATAATCTTTTCTGAAAAAGAGTTATATTTTAATTCAGATTCTGATTCTATCTTTAATTCAAATAAGTTATCTTTCAAGTGGTATAGATTTTTTTTATTTTCTATGATAAACAATTCATTTTCAACAAAAAACATTTCATAATTACTACCATCTTTACTATTAAAATTATATAAAAATTCTTCTGGTTCTGTAAGACCATTTATATTTATAATTTCTCCGTTTCTTAATATGTATATTGAATTATTATGGATTGTAAAGCAATCTACTTTTTCCCTAGATAGTAATTTAGGGTAATCATTTTTTATTTCATAAATAGAACCATTTAATTGATAAATTATTCCTTTTTCATCAAAATTAAAATTAACATTTTTAGCTTCACTGCTGATAGACTTTATTAAATTAATTGTTTTTTCTTTTATATTTAATAGATAATAAAGTCCAGTAGTTGTTTTAATTAAAGCTCTTTCATTGCTATGCGAGAAAGTTATATTTTCAATATTATAAGGGGTCTTATTAATACTTAAAAAATCTTCAATTTCTTTTTGGTCGTAAGAAATCAACTTATTTTCATTTGTTAATAAAAGAAATTTATTATTATATGCATAAACATCTTTAATGTCTTTTGAAATTAAATCAAAAGGTATATCCTTTTTAAATAATGTAATATGTTTTGCTTCTGTTACAGTTTTTTCTTCAATAGGAAGGTTTTTTTCCCATGAGAAATATCCTTCTTTTTCAATTTTTAAATCGTAATTATTAGGTATTAGATTTTGAATTAAAATATCTTTTGTAAAAAAAGAAGTTTTATTAATATATTCATTATTTATATATAAATTAACTTCATCGGGCGTTGCTTTTATATATATTCCTCCTGTTTCTACAAATTGAAATTTTTTAATATCAAATCGGTACCCTTGAGAGTACATAATAACGGAGGGGGCAACAAAAAGGAATATAGTAGACATTAATATAAAGAGTATTGTTCTATCTTTTTTATTCATATATCTAATATATACATCAAAAATCTCCTCTTGCCAATTATTACTTTATTATATAGAATGAACTTATGAAAATAGGAATAGATTTAGGAACAAAAAACTCTCTTGTATTTGTACCCAATAAAGGCGTTGTTTTAAATGAACCATCAGTTGTTTCTGTTTCTCTTCAGGAAAATAAAATTTTAGCTGTTGGGCACGAAGCAAAAGAAATGATTGGAAGGACTCCAGAGTCAATACAAGTTTTTAGACCATTAAAAGATGGTGTTATTGCTGATTACAGGATTACTCAAGCAATGATTAAACATTTTATAAATAAAGTTAATACAGGATTTTTTAAGTTTTTGAAACCAGAGCTTTTAATCGGTGTCCCAGCGGGAATTACTTCTACAGAAAAAAGAGCAGTAATTGAGTCGGGTATTCAGGCTGGTGCAAAAGAGGTTTTTATTGCAAAAGAACCAATTCTTTCTGCAATTGGTGCTGGTATTCCAATAAATTCATCATCCGGACATTTAATTGTTGATATTGGAGGGGGAACAGCAGAGGTAGCAGTAATATCATTGGGAGGAATTGTTTCTGCTCGATCATTAAGAGTAGCCGGAGATGTTTTAGATAATGCAATTTCAGAATACATTAAAAATAAACATAATCTTGCTATTGGAGATCAAACTGCTGAAGCAATAAAAATAAATATAGGAACAGCTCTAATGGAAAAAGAGCCTAAATACATGGAGATTAGGGGAAGAGATTTAGAACTTGGTTTACCAAAAACATTGAAGATTTCTTCTAATGAAATTTGTGAAGCTATAACAGAACCACTCTCTGAAATAGTTCAATGTGTTAAAAATGTTTTAAGAGAAACTCCACCAGAACTTTCTGCTGATATTATGGATAAAGGAATGGTTGTCGCGGGAGGAGGAGCTTGTTTAAGAAATATAGCATCATTATTATCTCAATCTACAGGTGTTCCATGTTTTGTTGCAGAAGAATCATTAAATTGTGTTGCCAAAGGAACTGGATCAGTTTTAGATAATTTAGATTTATACAAAAAGAGCATAATGTCAAAAAAATAAATATGTCCGAAGAATTTTTTGTAATAAAGGGTGGGAATAAGTTAAGTGGAGAAATAGAAGTAAGGGGCTCTAAGAATGCCGCTTTCCCTGTTTTAGTGTCTTCGCTTTTAACTAATGAAGATTGTATTATTGATAATTTGCCCTTAGTAGAAGATGTTTTTAGATTATTGGAGATATTTGAAAGTATGAAAGTAAAAGTTGAGTGGATTGGAAAAAGAAAGGTTAGGATTAATTCAAAGAATATGGATCCTAATAAAATGAACAAAGATTTAGTTTTGAAGTTTAGAGGTTCTGTTCTTTTATTTGGAGCTATATTAGCAAGATTTAAAAAGGTTTCTCTTCCTCAACCGGGAGGATGTATAATTGGAGTAAGACCAATTAATGCTCACTTAGATGCTTTTTCTCAATTAGGAGCAACAATCAAGGAGGATAAAAAGAAATTTACTATAAAGGCATCTGATAAAATTAAAGATAATGTAGTAATTTTAGATGAGTTATCTGTTACGGCAACAACCAATATTACATTATATGCGAGCTTAATCAATGAGGAAATTACAATTAAAGTTGCTGATGCTGATTATCAAAATCAAGAACTTGCTAAAGTTTTAAAAAAGATGGGAGTAAGTATTAAGGGGGTAGGTTGTCATACTTTAAAAATTAAGGGAAAAAATAAATTAAAGGGATTTAAGCATAATTTAATGTACGATCCTACAGAAGCAGGAACCTTTATTATCATGGCTTTAGTAACTAAAGGGGATATTTTAATTAAAAATGTTGAGTATCAATTTTTGGAATACACAATCAAAAAATTAGAAGATTGTGGAGCTAAGCTTGAAATAATAAAAAGAAATAATAGACTTGTTGATGTTAAAGTTATTCCTGTTAAACAAATGAAAATTAAAAAAATACAAGCACTTCCTTTTCCTGGTTTTCCACCTGATTTGCTTTCTGTAATTGGTGTATTAGCGACACAAACAAAAGGAGCAACTTTAATCCATGATCCACTATATGAAGGAAGATTAAAATATATGGAAGGTTTAACTAAGATGGGAGCTGATATTTTTTTGTCTGATCCGCATAGGGCAATTGTAACGGGAGTGAAAAAATTATACGGAGCAGATATGGGTTCTTTTGACTTAAGAGGTGGTGCTTCTTTGATAATAGCTGGATTAATAGCAGAAGGTAAAACAGTAATAAGAAACATTTATCAAGTTGATAGAGGATACGAAAGATTAGAAGAAAGGCTTAAAAAATTAGGAGCTAATATTGAAAGGGCAATAAAATGATTATAGGAAATAATAAAAAAAGAGAATTACTTTATCAGCTTATTAACAATAAAAATATTCCTCATGCTTTACTTTTTTCTGGACCAGAAATGATTGGGAAAAAAATGATAGCTTTAGATTTTGTTGATAAAATTTTTGGCGATAATAAATATAATCCAGATATTAATATTATTTCTCAGATTGATGGAAACATAGAAATTGACGAAATAAGAAAAGCAAAACAAAAACTTTCATTAAAATCATATTACGGAAAATTGAAAGTACTAATTATTGATGATAGCCATTTAATGAAAAAAGATGCTCAGAATGCATTCCTTAAAATGTTAGAAGAACCAAAAGGAGATACATTAATTATTTTTATAACTGCATATCCGCAAATGATACTAAAAACAATAAAGTCAAGAATGCAAGAAATGAAATTTTCATTAATTGGAAAAAAAGAAATAGAAGATCATCTAATGTCGTTAGGAGCTTCTAAAGAAAAAGCTTTTGAAATTGCCTTAATATCTTCTGGGCAAATTGGAAAGGCAATTAATTTTTTAGAAAGTCAGGAAAAAATAGATTTATTTAATAATTCTATGGATGATATGGTAAATCTTCTTAATTCAAAAATGAAAAAAAGATTTGAATATGCCGAAAAATTTAAGGATGATAAAGATAAAATTAATTCAACAATAGATATATGGGAAAGGTTTTTAAGAAGAGAGTTATTGATTAAGATTTTTAACTATAAAGGGGGAAGACTTAATTATTCTATTCAAAAAATTAAAAATATAATTGATGAACTTGAAAAAATGAAGTATATGATAGAAAATAGTAATGCGAGTAAAAAATTATTATTAGAAAATTTATTAATAAAATTATAAAAATATGTACGAACAAATTATTAAAGAGGCAGAGCCAAAAATGGATAAAGTAATAGAATTTGTTATTAAAAAATTAGGAAGCTTTCGAACAGGAAGAGCTTCGCCAGCGTTAGTAGAAAACATACAAGTTGATTGTTATGGACAAATGATGCCTATTTCTCAACTTGCTTCAATTTCTGTTCCTAGTGCAAGACAATTAAGCATTCAACCATGGGACTCTTCGTATCTGACAATGATAGAAAAGTCTATTCTTTCAGAAAACTCTGGATTATCTCCTGTTATTGTTGGAGAAAGTATTATGATAAATATGCCAATGATGTCTGAAGAATTAAGAAAAGAAATTGTTAAATCAGTCGCACAAGTAAATGATGATGCCAAAAGAACAATCAGAAAACATAGAGATGAGGCTTGGTCAGAAATTCAGGAAAAGAGTAGGGAAGGATTAATTGGAGAAGATGCAAAATTCAAAGGAAAAGATAAATTGCAAGATGTTGTTGATAAGTATAATAAAAAAATAGATGAATTGATAAGCCGTAAAAAGGCAGAAATAGAAGGATAATGTTTATTATAGATATAATTGTATTTTTTTTAATATTAGGAATAGTAGTTCTTGTTCATGAGTTTGGACATTTTATTGCTGCGAAAAAATCAGGAGTTATTGTTCATGAATTTGGAATAGGTTTTCCTCCAAAGATATGGAAGAAGAAAAAAGGAGAAACAGAATATTTTATTGGAGCAATTCCTTTTGGTGGAATGTGTGCTATAGATGGTGAAACAAATGAAAATGTTACTTCAACATATGATAAAGCTAATTTTTTGCAGAAATTATGGATTTGTGGAGGAGGTATTTTAATGAACATATTGTTTGCTTCTTTTCTATTTTATTTCTTAATTGGTTTTTCTGGTTTTAATTTTCAACAAGGAATGATGTTTAATGATTATGAATTTCCTTTTGGAAGCCAAACTGATTATCCATCTATAATATATATTGAAGAAGAATCTCCATTACAAGGATTAGATTTTGAATATGGTGATTATATTGTTTCTATCAATGGAAACAATATAGACGGAGTTGATGAATTTATTTCTGTAGTTGATGAAAACAAAGGGAAAGAAATTGTTTTAACCACAGGAGAAGGAAAAGATTTTGTAGTTACTCCTAGAGTTGAGCACTCTGAAAAAGAAGGTCCATTGGGAGTTGGATTGAGAGAGTTAACAACAGTTAAATATAATTCTTTAATTGAAAAATTATTTTTAGGATTTATTCACTCTTACAATATTATTGATTATTCTTTTTCAACTCTTGGCAACATCTTTATTTATTCTTTTGAAAATAATTCTCCTGAGTTTATTGGAAAATCTTTGGCTGGCCCCGTTGGTATTTATGCGATTACAAAAATAACCTTAACACAGGGTCTTTATGAACTAATTAATTTAATAGCAGTTCTTTCTATTGCTGTGGGTATTACTAATTTACTTCCTATTCCAGCAATGGATGGAGCAAAAATTATTTTTACTTTCTTGGAAAAGATTAATAATAAGATATTCTCAAAGAAATTACAGGTTAGGATAGAGTCAATAGGATTTATATTCCTTATGCTTTTAGCTGTTGCTTTAATATTTAAGGATTTTTTTCAATTCAAAGATATAATATTTAAATAGTATGAAACAAAAAGAATTATTAATTAAAACAACAAAAGAAAATCCAAAAGATGAAAAAAGTATTAACGCTCAGCTTTTAATAAGGGCTGGTTTTATTGATAAACTTGGAGCAGGTATTTATTCTTATCTTCCGTTGGGACTTAGGGTCTTAGAAAATATTAAAAAAATAGTAAGAGAAGAAATGAATAATATTGATGGACAAGAGGTTATGATGCCATCATTATTACCTAAAGAGAACTGGGAAAAAACAGGAAGGTGGAATGTTCCAGAAATGTATAAATTAGAAAACAATAAATTTGGACTTGGATGGACACATGAAGAAATAGTTACTCCGTTGGTTCAAAAATATACATCTTCTTCAAAAGATTTTCCTAAATATATTTATCAGATACAATCAAAGTTTAGAAATGAGCCAAGAGCAAAATCAGGATTACTCCGTGGAAGAGATTTCATAATGAAAGATTTATATTCTTTTCATAATAATTCAGAAGATTTAGATAATTATTATGAAAAAGTAAAAGATGCATATTTTAAGATTTATGAAAGATGCGAGATTAAAGATAAAACATATTTTACACTAGCTAGTGGTGGAGAGTTTTCTTCTGCTTTTTCTCACGAATTTCAAACAATAACTAATGCAGGAGAAGATATTATATATGTATGTAAAAAATGCGGAGCATCATTTAATAAAGAGATATTTAATAAAGAGTGTATTTGCGGTTCTAAAGATTTTGACGAAAAAAAATCAATTGAAGTTGGAAATATCTTTAAATTAGATGACAAATATTCAAGTGTTTTTAATTTTAAAAACGAAGAAAGTAAAAATATATTAATGGGATGTTATGGATTAGGTATTACTAGGGTTATGGGGGCAATTGTTGAAGTTTTCCATGACGAGAGAGGAATTATCTGGCCTAAAGAAATATCTCCATTTAAGGTTCACTTAATATCAATTAATGCTGATGCGGAAGAGATATATAATAATTTACAAAAAGAAGGAATAGAAGTATTATATGACAATAGAGATAAGAGTGCAGGAGAAAAACTTTATGAATGTGATTTAATTGGTTGTTATTTAAGAATTATCGTAAGTGAAAAAACTTTAGAAAAATTAAGTGTTGAGGTTAAAAAAAGAAAAGAAGAAAAAACCCAATTAGTAGAAATAAAAAATTTAATTGAATTTATTAAAAATGAACTTTAAAGAAATACTTGGAAGATTATCTCAAGATATAGCAATAGACTTAGGGACAGCAAACTGTTTAGTTTATGTGCGTGGACGAGGAATTATTTTATCAGAACCATCGGTTGTTGCTTTGAACAAAAAAACAGGACAAGTTTTAGCTATCGGTCGAGAAGCGGAAAAAATGGTTGGAAAAACTCCAGGACATATTGTTGCAATTAGGCCGTTAGTTAATGGAGTAATTTCTGATTTTGAAGTGACTGAACAAATGTTAAGATATTTAATTGAAAGAGCAAGAGAAGATAAATTTACATTCTTAAAGCCAAGAGTTATTGTTGGTATTCCATCAGGAGTTACAGAGGTTGAAAAGAAAGCAGTTAAAGATGCGACAAAATCAGCTGGTGCAAGAGAAGTGTTTTTAATTGAAGAGCCAATGGCAGCAGCTATTGGAGCGAGAATGTCAGTTCAAGATCCTTCTGGTAATTTTATAGTTGATATTGGAGGAGGGACAGCTGAGATTGCAGTAATATCTTTAGGTGGAATAGTAGTTTCTAAAAGTTTAAGAGTTGCAGGAGATAAATTAAATAACGATATTATGCAATTTTCTCAAGATAAATATAAGTTATTAATTGGAGTAAGGACTGCAGAAAACATTAAGATAGATATTGGTGCAGTTTATTTTGAGAAAGAGCCTCTAAAAGCAGAGAATAAAACTATGCCAATGAGGGGAAGAAATTTAGTGACTGGTCTTCCGGAAGAAGTTATTATTTCTCAAGTTGACGTTAAAAAAGCTTTAGAAAAATCTGCTAATCAAATTGTTGCAGAAATTAAAAATACAATTGAAGTTACTCCGCCAGAATTGTTAGCAGATATTATGAAAAAAGGAATTGTTTTAGCAGGGGGAGGAGCTCAATTAAGAGGACTTGATAAGTTAATTATTAAAGAAACAAATATACCAACATACATAATTGAAGACCCGATGACAGCAGTAGCTAGGGGGGCAGGAATGGTATTAGAAAATCTTGATGATTTCCATGATGTACTGGTTGAAACTGAAGAATTGGGAGTACCAAAATAATAAGCACATTCAGTGCTTTTTTATTTTATCCCCAGGACTTGACATTATTTTTTAATCTGCTAAATTAATAGAGCATGATAAATATTAAGACACATAAATATATGGCGGTTTGAGATAGTCTTCTTAGTCTGTTTCAAAAGCCGCTCCGTAAGCGTCTTTTTGTTTTTATGTGAGGTATATTGAAAATAAAATATGTGAATAAGAATAAAATTATTATTTGCTAATCAAAGGTTATTTTTTATGGGCAAATGGTGGATGCCTTGGGACCAGACGCGATGAAGGACGTGGCGTAGCTGCGATAAGCCTCGGGAAGGTGTTAGCAACCTGTGAACCGGGGATTTCCGAATGGGGAAACCTAATTTCGTTTAA
>JAQUUL010000006.1 GCA_028693895.1 Minisyncoccota bacterium | reverse complement strand
TATTCTAGATAACTATCTTGCAACAGGAGCTTGTGATTCAAACAGAAATAATGCTTGGAGTTGTGATCCAGCTGGAACGGCTCTTAAAAGTGGTGGTTCGTCAGGATTTAATGCCCTAATATCCGGCTACCGCGATACCAATGGTAGCTTCTACTATGTGGGCGACGCTACGTACTTCTGGTCGTCTAGTGAGAGTGGCGCAGATGCTTGGGCCAGGCGCTTGAGCCCTAGTCCTTCTACCGTCGCCCGCAATGCCTATACTAAGGCTTACGGCTTGTCCGTCCGTTGCTTAAAAGATTGATTTAAAGGTATTTCTTAGGACAGATAACAGTAAAGTGGTTTATCTCTTGACAATATTTGTTTATTTATGATAGTGTAGTAATAATTTGTAAGATAATTACTTGGCATTTTGATTTCAAAACTCCCATTAATTAATTAAAATCGTTTTGAACCCTATAAAAAAGAAGTAAGGGTATTTTTTTGTTTCTAATTAGCCGTAAAATAAAATCATTATGAAAACTAAAATTAAAAGCTTTGCGAAAAGCACGATCTCTTATCCTTTGCCTAGTCTTATATTCATGCAACAAGAAAGTTGGAGGCAGTTTTGGGAAGAAGAACTTAAAGATTTATTCACTGAAGTTTCTCCTATAAAAGATTATACAGGGAAAGAATTTGAATTAGATTTTTTAAATTATGAATTAGGTAAGCCTAACTACCCAACAGGTTTTGCGGCAAGAGAAAATAATGATTCTTATGAGGCTCCTTTAAGAGTTAACGTTAGGTTAAAAAACTTAAAAACAAAAAGGGTGCAGGAGCAAGAGATATTTTTCGGTAATTTCCCAATATTAACAGATAAAGGAACTTTTATTTTAAATGGAGTTGAAAGAGTAGTTATTTCTCAATTAACTCGTTCTCCGGGAGTATTTTTTCCTTTGAATATTAATAAAGGAAAAAGATGTTTTGCTGCTAAAATTATTCCTAATCGTGGTTCATGGTTAGAATTTGAAACAGAAGCAACAGGGGTAATTAATGTTAAAATAGACAGGAAAAGAAAAGTTTCTGCTGTAACTTTATTGAAAGCCTTAGGAGGATATAATGATGATGATATTAGGCAAATGTTTACTGGTTTTGATAATGGAGAAGTTTCCTATATTGAAGAAACAATAAAGAAAGATATTACAAATAGCCAAGAAGAAGCACTTTTAGAAATATATCAAAGATTAAGAGCAGGGGAAATGTCTAATCCTGATGCGGCAAAAGAATTAATCTTTAATATGTTTTTTAATTTTGATAGATATGATTTATCTAGAGTTGGAAGATGGAAAATGTGGTCAAGAGTACCAGGATTAAAGCCTAAAAAAGAAATAGAAATTGGAAAAGAGGAAAGAGTGTTATCAGTTAATGATATTGTTGCAGTTATTAAAGAAATTATTAGATTAAATAATGACCCTAGGTCAGTGGCTGATGTTATTGATCATTTAGGAAACAGGAGAGTAAAGACTATTTCTGAATTATTATCAAGTAAATTAAGAGTAGGTATTTCAAGAATGGCAAGAATTATTAAAGATAGAATGTCTACTTTAGAATTTGAAAATCTATCTCCTAGTCAATTAATTAATCCGAGACCTTTTTCTGCTCAAGTTGCTCAATTTTTTACTGCTAGTCAATTTTCTCAGTTTATGGATAATACGAATCCTTTATCAGAGTTGGAACACAAAAGAAGATTAACTGCGACAGGACCTGGAGGATTAACAAGAGAAAGAGCTGGTTTTGATGTTAGAGATGTACAGCCATCACACTACGGAAGAATTTGTCCAATTCAAACCCCAGAAGGTCCAAACGTGGGACTTGTTACTCACTTGTCTTTATATGCAAGATTGAACTCTTTTGGTTTTATAGATACACCATATTTTAAAGTTAAGAATGCTAAGGTAACTGACGAAGCTTTCTATATGGATGCAAACGAAGAAGAAAGATATAATATTGCTCCAGCAAGTATTTTGATTGATAATAAAAATAATATTAGTCAAAAAAGAGTAGAAGCTAGATTAAAAGGGGACCCAGGAGAAATAGAAAGAGAAAATATTGATTATGTTGATGTTTCTCCTCAACAATTTACATCAGTATCTACAAGCTTGATTCCTTTTTTACAAAATGACGATGCTAATAGAGCTCAAATGGGTTCTAATATGCAAAGACAAGCAGTTCCTTTAGTTAATCCAGAAGCTCCTTTAGTTGGAACAGGATTGGAACCTTGGGCTGCTCGTGATTCCGGACAATTAGTTTTTGCTTCTGAGGCAGGAAAAGTTGTTGCTGTTGATGCTAATGAGGTTCAAGTAAAGGGAACAACATCGGGAAAAATTAAAACATATTTTGTTAGAAATTTTGACAGAACAAATCAGTATTCTTGTTTGCATCAAAGACCAGTTGTTGATAAGGGAGACATGGTTAAAAAAGGAGATATTTTAATAGAGGGTGGTTCTATTGATAAACAAAGATTAAGTTTAGGAAGGAATCTTTTAGTATCTTTTATTTCTTGGAAAGGAAATACTTATGAAGATGCTATTGTTTTATCAGATAGACTTGTTAAGGAAGACTTTTTTACCTCAGTTCATATAGAAGATTTCTTTTGTGATGTTAGAGAAACTAAACTTGGACCTGAAATTACAACATCAGATATTCCTAATGTAGGAGAAGAAAAACTTAAAGATTTGGATGAAGAAGGTATTATTAGAGTTGGAGCAGAAGTTGGCCCTAACGATATTTTAGTTGGTAAAATATCTCCTAAAGGAGAAGCTGATTTATCTGCGGAAGAAAGATTATTGAGAGCTATCTTTGGAGATAAAGCCAAAGAGGTGAAAGATACTTCTCTTCGAGCAGAGCATGGAAAAAGAGGAAGGGTAACAGATGTTAAAGTTTTTTCAAGAGAGGCAGGATATTCTTTAGAGCCCGGAGTAATTAAAAAAATTAGAATTAGAATATCGGAAGTTAGAAAAATTCAAGTAGGTGATAAGTTAGCAGGAAGACATGGAAACAAAGGTATTATTGCTAAAATACTACCTGTTGAAGAAATGCCTTTCTTAGAAGATGGTACTCCAGTAGATATTATCTTAAACCCATTATCAGTTGCTTCTAGAATGAACTTAGGACAAATATTAGAAACACATCTTGGACTTGCTGTTCATAAATTAGGATATTTAGCAGAAACTCCTTCTTTATCAGGTGCAACAGAAGAAGATATTATGGTAGAATTAAAAGAAGCAGGATATCCTGAAGATGGAAAATTAAAGCTTTATGATCCAGAAACAGGGGAATGTTTTCCTGAAAGGATTACAGTAGGTTATATCTATATGATTAAACTGGCTCATATGGTAGAAGACAAAATCCATATGCGTTCAATTGGTCCTTATTCTTTGATTACACAACAACCATTAGGTGGAAAAGCTCAGTTTGGAGGTCAAAGATTTGGAGAGATGGAGGTTTGGGCATTAGAGGGTTATGGTGCAGCATATACTCTTCAAGAAATGCTAACTATTAAATCAGATGATGTCGCAGGTCGTGCTGCAACATATGAAGCAATCTTAAAGGGTGAGAAAATTAAGAGTCCAAATATTCCTGCATCATTTAATTTATTATTATCAGAATTAAAAGCTCTTTCTTTGAATGTAATTATTAAAGGTAAGATTGAGGAAGAAGATTAATTAATAATACTTAAAAAATATGTTTGTCTCTAATTTAGAATCAATAAAAATTAAAATAGCTTCTCCTCAAGATATATTAAGCTGGTCACATGGAGAAGTAACAAAACCAGAAACTATTAATTACAGAACACAAAGACCGGAAAAAGATGGTTTGTTTTGTGAAAAAATATTTGGACCAACAAAAGATTACGAGTGTTTTTGTGGAAAATACAAAAGAGTAAGATACAAGGGAATAGTTTGTGATAGATGTGGGGTAGAAATCACAAAATCTTCAGTTAGGAGAGAAAGAATGGGACACATTAAATTAGCTACACCCGTTTCACATATTTGGTTTTTAAAAGGAATCCCTTCAAGAATAGGAATGGTTTTAGGACTTCCATTACATAAAATAGAAGAAGTTATTTATTTTGTTTCCTATGTTATAACTAAAGTTGATGAAGACTTAAAAACAGGGATATTGAATGAAATTGAAGAAGAATTCAAATCAAAATCTAGGGATATAAAGAAAAGTATTGAAAATGAAAAACAGCAAGCAACTGCTTTAGAAGAACTTAAAAAAGCAAAAGAAAAAGCTAAACAAGAGCTATCTTCTATTAATCCTTTAGAGGTTTTAAGCGAGGTTGATTATCATAAGCTTTCTTTAAAATATGGAGAAATTTTTGAGGCAGGAACTGGCGCGGAAGTTCTTAAAGAATTATTTACAAAAGTAGATTTAGCAAAAGAAATTGTAAAAATTGAAAAAGAGCTTGAAGGAAAAAAATCTGCAGAAGATAAAAAAATAATCTTAAGAAGATTAAAAGTTTTCAAAGATATGAAAGCTGCTAATATCAGACCAGAATGGATGTTTATAGATGTTCTTCCAGTTTTACCTCCTGATTTAAGGCCAATGGTTCAATTAGATGGAGGAAGATATGCTTCATCTGACCTTAATGATTTATATAGAAGAGTAATTAATAGAAATAATAGATTAAAATATTTATTAGAAATTAATGCTCCTGATGTTATCGTTAGAAATGAAAAAAGAATGCTTCAGGAAGCAGTTGATGCTTTGATTGATAACAAGATGAGAAAAAGCACAACTACGCAAGCTTCAACAGGTGGAAAAAGATTGCTTAAGAGTTTAGCAGATATGCTACAAGGAAAAAATGGAAGATTTAGACAAAATCTTTTAGGAAAAAGAGTCGATTATTCAGGAAGAAGTGTTATCGTTGTTGGTGCAAACCTTAAATTACATCAATGTGGAGTTCCTAAAAAAATGGCCTTAGAATTATTTAAGCCGTTTGTTATTAAAAAGATATTAGAAAAAGAATTAGCTTTTAATGTTAGAGGAGCATCAAGATTAATAGAAGAAGAAACTAACGAAGTTTGGGAATCATTGGAAGAGGTAGTAAAAGATAAATTAGTATTACTAAACAGAGCTCCAACATTGCATAGACTAGGTGTTCAAGCTTTTTCCCCAATTTTAATTGAAGGAGAAGCGATAAGATTACATCCTTTAGTATGTACTGCTTTTAATGCGGACTTTGATGGAGACCAAATGGCTATCCATGTTCCACTATCAGATGAAGCTCAAAAAGAAGCAAAAGAAAGAATTCTTTCTTCTGCAAATTTATTAAAACCATCTACAGGAGACCCAGTTATGATTCCAACAAAGGATATGATTTTAGGTTGTTATTATTTAACTAAAATTGTTCCAGGATTAGAAGGAGAGGGAAGAGTTTTTGGTTCAAAAGAAGAAGCTTTAATTGCTTACAATCTTAAGAAAATTAATATAAAAGCTTTAATTAAGGTTAGAATGGGAGAGGAGATAATAGAAACAAGTGCTGGAAGGATTATCTTTAATAATATATTACCTGAAGGATTTGATTATCAAAACGATACAATGGATTCAAAAACAATAAAGAAAATGATTAATAAGGTCATTGATATTTATGATTCTGAAGCTGTTACTACCTTAGATAAAATTAAGGAATTAGGATTTAACTTTGCTACTCGTTCAGGAATTACTTGGGGTATGGGAGACCTAACTGTTCCTAAAGAAAAGAAAGCGCTAATTGCAGAAGCTGAAAAGAAAATTAAAGACATTGAAGGCTATTTTGAAAAAGGACTTCTTTCTCACACTGAAAAAACTAATCAAGTTATTGAAGTTTGGAAAAAAGTAAAAGGGGAGATAGAAAAACTTGTTCCTCAATCAATATCTTCAGATAGTCCTGTGTTTAGTATAATTGACTCTGGTTCAAGAGGTTCTTGGTCTCAACCAGTGCAGATGGCTGGAATGAAAGGACTTGTTGCTAGTCCATCAGGTGAAATTATTGAATTGGCCATTAAAAATTCTTTTAAAGAAGGTTTTGATGTTTTGGAATACTTTATTTCTACTCATGGAGCAAGAAAAGGTACAGCTGATACCGCATTAAGAACTTCAACATCAGGATACTTAACAAGAAGACTTGTTGATGTTGGACATGATGTAATTATCAACGAAGAAGATTGTGGAGATAAAGAAGGTTTAGTAGTAAGTAAAAAAGATTCTTCTGAGATTAATCAAGATTTTGCAAATAAAATATTTGGAAGAATTTCTTTAGAAAAAATAGTAGATCCAGAAACTAAAGAAGTTATTATTAAATCAGGAGATGTTATTGATTTGAAAATAGCTCAAAGAATTAAGGATATTCCTGAAATAGAAACTGTTAAAATTAGATCTCCTTTAACATGTAAATGCAAGAGAGGAATTTGTCAAAAATGTTATGGTCTTGATTTAGGATGGAAAGGATTAGTTAATATCGGTGAAGCAGTTGGAGTTATTGCAGCTCAATCAATTGGAGAACCTGGAACACAATTAACTATGAGAACTTTCCATACTGGAGGTGTAGCTGGGGAAGCTGATATTACTAGAGGTTTGCCTAGAGTTGAAGAAATATTTGAAAGAAGACCACCGAAAGGAGAAGCAGAAATTGCTCTTAAAGACGGAAAGGTTACTGAAATTGATGATAAAAAAGGCGTTATCAAAGTTTTAACACTTAAGAGTGATGGAAAAGCTAAAGAAGATGATATCATTGAATATTCAGTGTCTTCTTCAATTGAATTATTAGTTAAAGAAGGAGATGTGGTAACAAAAGGACAACCTTTATGTTCTGGTTCAATTGATATTAAAAAACTTTTCAAGCTTTTAGGGGTAAAAGCAGTTCAAGATTATATTATTAAGGAGATACAAAAAGTATATATTTCTCAAGGAGTAGGAATTCACGATAAGCATGTTGAAATTATTGTAAGGCAAATGTTCTCAAGAGTAAAAATTAAAGACTCTGGAGATAGTAGATTTAGTCAAGGAGAAATTATTTCAAGAGCCTTAATGTTAGAAGAAAATGAAGATCTTGAAAAAGCAGGAAAGAAGTTAATTGAAGCAGATGATTTACTTTTAGGAGTTTCAAAAGTTGCTTTAAATACAGATAGTTTCTTATCGGCTGCATCATTCCAAGAAACATCAAGAGTTCTTATAGAAGCTTCATTAAGAGGGGACGAAGACAAGCTGAAAGGATTGAAAGAAAATGTTATTTTAGGAAAATTACTTCCAATTGGGACAGGATTAAGCTACAATAAAGAAGAAAAGTAGCTATGGCAAAAAAGAAAAAAGAAAAAAAAATTATTTTGAAAAAGAAATTTAATTTTTCTTTACCTGAAAAAACAAAGAGATATTTGTTTTCTGCTTTGTCTTTTCTTTTAGCAGTTGTATTTATATTTTCTTTTTATGGTAGTGCTGGAGTAGTGGGAGATTATCTTAAAAAGATATTTGGCTTTCTTGTTGGAAATGTAATCTATATTCTTCCTTTAATTTTTATTATTTTTGGAGTAGTTCTTTTGAAAGAGAAAGAAGTATTCAAAGAAAACAAAAACTCTCTTATTATTTCAACAACTATTTTAATTTTAGGATTATCAGGATTTTTTAGTCTTCTTAACTTTAAATCTAATCAAGAAATTTTAGAAAAATTTATTTGGACTGCTTCTAATGATGGTGGTTGGATAGGTTACATTATTTCTTGGCCAATAGTTAAAGGTTTTGATTTCATTGTTTCTTTTGCTTTATTTGCAATTGCAATTGCTGTTTCTTTATGGATAATAATCCAACCTTTTAAGAAAGTAATTGATGAATATGAAGATGAGGAAGAAGATGAAGAAGAACAGCAAGAAAGTAAAGAGGAAATTAAAGTAGAAGTTACTAAAAAAAGAAAACTTCCTATATTTAATATTGAAAAAATAATTCCTAAAAAAGAAGAGCCAGCTGAAGTTAAAAAAGAAGATAAAAATCTTAAAACTTTTGAACAAAAGAAAAATGAAAGTGAAGAATACAAATATCCTCCTATGGATTTGCTTTCTAAAAAAGGAGGAGACCCTGAAGGAGGGGATATTTCATATAATTCTTCAGTAATTAAAAGAACATTACAAACTTTTGGAATTCCTGTTGAAATGTCAGAGATTAATGTTGGTCCAACTGTAACTCAATATACATTAAAACCAGCAGAAGGTATTAAGCTTTCTAAAATTACTGCATTACAAAATGATTTAGCTTTAGCTTTAGCGAGTCCAACAATTAGAATCGAAGCTCCTATTCCGGGAAGATCTCTTGTAGGTATTGAAATTGGAAACAAAAAAAGAGCAGTTGTAGGATTAAGAGAGACTTTAGATACAGATGAATTTAAAAATTCTCCTGCACCACTATTAATGGCTTTAGGTAAAGATGTAAAAGGTACACCAACTTTTGCTGATTTAGCAGAAATGCCTCATTTATTAGTTGGAGGAACAACTGGTTCTGGTAAAACAATTTGTTTAAACTCAATAATTTTAAGTTTGTTGTATAGAAATAGCCCTGATGAAATGAAGCTTATTCTTGTTGACCCAAAAAGAGTAGAGTTCCCAGTTTATTCAAATTTAAATCACTTGCTTTGTCCCGTTATATACGATGCAAATCAAACTTTAGTTGCCTTAAAATGGTTAGTGGGTGAGATGGAAAGAAGATTTACTGTTTTAGCAGAAGCTCATAGTAGAGATATTACCTCATATAATCAAAAGATGGAGAAGAAAGGAGAGGATAAGCTTTCATATATAGTTTTAATTATTGATGAATTAGCGGATTTAATGAGTGTCAAAGGAAAAGAAATTGAATCTTATGTAGTAAGATTAGCTCAAATGTCTAGAGCTACTGGTATACATTTAATTTTAGCTACTCAAAGGCCATCTGTAGAAGTTATTACTGGTTTAATTAAGGCAAACATTACTTCAAGAATTGCCTTAAAAGTTGGTTCTCTTGTTGACTCAAGAACAATTTTAGATGGTTCAGGAGCAGAAAAATTATTAGGAAAAGGAGACTTATTATTACTATCAAAAGAGTTCTCTAAACCTAAAAGAGTTCAAAATCCATATATATCTGAGAATGAAATTAAGAAGGTCATAAACTGGATTACTGATTCAAACCTTGTCATTAAAGAGCCAAAGGAAGAGGAAGAAGGTTTTATAGAAAGTGAAGTTGAAGAAGAAAACTCTTTAATGAGTGAACTAACTAAATCAGCAGAAGCGCCTGAAACACAGATGGATAGTTTCTATTCTAAAGAGGATCCAATGTATGAAGAAGCCAAGAGAACAGTCATATCTTCAAAGAAGGCATCAACTTCACTCTTGCAAAGAAGGCTTGGAATAGGGTATGCTAGAGCTGCAAGGCTTATGGATATTTTAGAGGAAAGAGGTGTTGTTGGTCCTCAAGAAGGTGCTAAGCCTAGAGAAGTATATTTTACCGAAGAAGAATAATAAATAATAAATAAAAAATATGAACCACGAAAATAATTTTGAGAAAGATTCATCTTTTAAGGGTAAAAACATTAAAGAAATAGCCGATGAAATGGGAATAGAAGTTAACCCTATTAAAGTGGAGCCAATAAAAGAGCATAAGAAATTAGAAATTAGTGAAGTAGGGAAAATAGAAGATATCAGAAGAAGATATTTAAAAGAGAAGCTTGAAAATAATTAATTAAGTAAGGGCATCAGCCCTTGCTTTTAATTTCAGAACAGATATAATTACTATATATGGCAAAGAAAAAAGTTGAAAAAGAAAAAATTAATCTTGCTGAAGCTATATCAGAAATTCAAGAAAAATATGGCGAAGGAGCAATAATGAAACTGAAAGATGCTCAAAAAGTTAATGTCAATGTTGTTCCAACAGGCTCTATTGCTATTGATTTAGCTTTAGGAGTTATGGGAGTTCCACGAGGAAGGATTATTGAGATATATGGGGGAGAAAGTACTGGAAAAACAACTCTTTCCTTGGGCATTTTAGCAGAGGCTCAAAAAGCAGGAGGAGTAACAGCCTTTATTGATGCAGAGCATGCTTTAGATCCCGATTATGCTAAAAAGATAGGGGTTAATGTAGATGAGTTATTAATATCTCAACCAGATTCTGCAGAACAAGGATTACAAATAGTTGAAAGTCTTGTAAGGTCAGGGGAGGTAGATGTTATAGTTGTTGATTCTGTTGCCGCTCTTGTTCCAAAAGCTGAAGTTGCTGGAGATATGGGAGAATTACAAATTGGTCTTCAAGCAAGACTTATGTCTCAAGCACTAAGAAAGCTATCTGGAATTGTATCTAAAACAAAAACAATAATAATTTTTATTAATCAGACAAGAATGAAAATAGGAATTATGTTTGGTAATCCTGAAACTACTCCGGGAGGATTAGCACTTAAGTTTTATAGTTCAGTTAGAATTGAATTAAGAAGGGTTGCTCAAATAAAACAAGGGGACAGTATTATTGGAAACAGAATAAAAGCAAAGATTGTAAAAAATAAAGTTGCCGCACCCTTTAAGACTGCTGAATTTGATGTCTACTATAATGAAGGAATTTCAAGATATTCCGAAGCAGTTAATTTAGGGGTAAAAGAAGATGTTGTTAAAAAAACAGGTGCTACATTTTCTTTTGGTGATACAAAATTAGGAGTAGGAATAGAAAAAGCTAAAGAATTTTTAAGAGAAAATCCTAAGATTTTGAAAGAAATACAAAAAGCAATACTTGATAAGAACAAATAAAAAAGAGCCCTGAGGCTCTCTTTTATTTTGCTACGAATGGAAGTAGTCCCATTATTCTAGCTCTTTTGATTGCAGTAGCTATTTCTCTTTGATGTTTTGAGCAAGCTCCTGTTTTCTTTTTTGGTTTTATTTTTCCTGACCTAGAGATATATCTTTGAAGAATATCTGTATCATGAAAATTAATTTCATCTATATTTCTTTTACAAAAATAACAATACATATTTTTAATTATTAAAACGGAATATCTTTGATGTCAATTTCATCACCGTCTTCAATGATTGGAATTTCTTCATCTTCGCTCTTGATAGGGGAAGGTTTTGATTCTCCACCTTGAGAAGATGATTTAGGACCCATTTGCATTGATTCCCCGATAATTTCCGTTGTATATCTTTTATTACCACTCTTATCTTCCCAGCTTCTATTCTGAATTCTTCCCTCAATCATAATAAGGGAACCTTTAGATAAGAATTGAGAAGCTATTTCAGCCAATCTAGCCCATAGAACAATTCTATGAAACTGTGAATCTTCTTGACTTTGGCCATTTTTATCTTTCCATTTTCTACTTGTTGCTAATGAAAAAGAGCAAACACTTTGACCGGATGGAGTAGACTTCATTTCTATATCTGTTGCTATCCTTCCGATTAAAAATACTTTGTTTAGGTTCATATTTTTTATATTATTATTCTCCTAACATTTCTTCTAATTTTTCGTCAATTTTTTCAATATTATCTTTAACTTTAGGGGTTGTCTCCAATCCTTTTGGAGCTCTTGTTCTTCTTTCCTTCTTTTTCTTCGGTTCTTTTCTAATAAAAAGGTGACGAAGAACATCTTTACTTTCTTTTAAAGACTTTTCTATTGCATCAAGAATTTCTTTTTTATCTTTTTCTTCTTCAGGATACAAATTAAAAAAATATAGCCAAGCTTCAGTTTGATCTGAAATTTCATAAGCTAATTTTTTTCTTTCTGGTTTTGTTACGCTTTCAACCTTGCCATGGATTTGTAATTCTTTTTCAAGATTTTCTACAAAAGAAGATGCTTCTGCTTCTTCTAGGTTTGGCGAAAGTAACAAATTAATTTCGTAAAACATCATTTTTTTATTATTTATTATTCCTTATCTTTGCTTGCGAAGGCATTTAAGGTAACTATACTATATCAATTTTAGAGCAACTGGTCAAGATTAAATTATTGGTATATAATACCCATATGATATTCAAAGCATACGATATTAGGGGGGTTTATGGAGACGATTTAAATGAAGATATTGCCTATAAAATTGGCCGAGCTTTTGTAGTATATATTGGTTCTAAGATAGTTTTAGGGCATGATAACAGAGTTTCCTCAGATTCTCTTTTGGATGCTCTTAAAAGGGGAATAATAGACCAAGGAGGTGATGTTTATAATATTGGACTGTCTTCTTCTCCTATGTTTTATTTCGCTACAAATATAATTGATTGCGATGGAGGAATAATTGTTACAGCTAGTCATAATCCTAGAGAATATAATGGTTTTAAAATGGTTAGAAAAAACGCAGTTCCTTTGAGCGGTGATTCTGGAATTAACGAAATAAAAGAATTAGTTTTAGAGAATAATTTTCCTCAATCATTTAGAAAGGGGAAATGTTTTGATAAAGACGTTTCAGATGAATATGTAAATTCTTTTGAAAAGAAAAAATACGACCTTAAGGTCGTTGTTGATACTGCTAATAGTGTTTCAGGAGTTTTAGTTCCTAAAATGCTTGATAATGTTAATTTAATACATATTTTTAGTGAATTAGATGGCACGTTTCCAAATCATAATCCGGACCCTCTAAAAGAAGAAAACTTGAAAGAATTAAGAAAAAGGGTGGTTGAAGAAAAGGCAGATATAGGGATTGCTTTTGATGGTGACGGTGACAGAGTTTTTTTTATTGATGAATTAGGGAATGTTATTCCTTCTGATTTAATTATTGCCTTAATTTCTTCTCTTAATCCTGATTGGAAGATTTTATATGATGTTAGATGTAGTAATGTTGTTAAAGAAATAGCAAAGAATATAGTATCTTCTCGTGTAGGGCATTCTTTTATAAAAGAGAAAATGAAAGAAGAAAATGTTGTATTTGGTGGGGAATACTCTGGACATTATTATCTAAAACAAGAAAATTCTTGTTTTGAATCTCCTTATTTTGTAATTTATTCTATTTTTGAAGCAATAAAAGATAAGAGTATTTCAGAACTAATTAGTAGATTTAGAAAATACTTTCATTCGGGAGAAATTAATTTTGAAGTGAGAGATAAAGAAGAGGTTATTAGAAAAATAGAGAATAATTATAGTGACGGAAAAAAATCCTATATTGATGGACTAAGAATTGACTTTGATGATTGGTGGATGCTTTTAAGAGCATCAAATACAGAGCCTGTTTTAAGATTAATTGTTGAAGCTAAAAATGAAAAACTATTAAAAGAAAAAATTAAAGAGTTAGCCCCATTTTTTTCCTAACCTCTTTCATCATATTTTCTGCCCGTTCTTCTGCTTTTAAGAATCCTTCATTAAGGATTTTTTCTATATCTTCGTTAGATATTTTTTCTCTTTTTTCTTTGATTGGTTTTAATTTTTCAATTAAAAGATTAGATAAAGAGGTTTTAAATTCTCCATATCCTTTTCCTTCAAATTCTTCTTCAATACTTTTAATGTCTTTGTTTCCAAAAAGGGAATAAATGTTTAATAAATTAGATATTCCTTTTTTGTTTATCTCATCATATTTAACTATTGAATCAGAATCAGTTGTTGCGCCCATTATTTTCTTTTTTATTTCATCTTCGGTATCAAATATATTAATTGATCCTTTGCTGTCATCGGTTTTAGACATTTTCTTTTCTGGGTCTTGAAGAGACATTATCTTTGCTCCTTCTTTTGAAATAAGAGGTTCGGGAATCTTAAAAGTTTCTCCGTATTTATTATTAAATTTTTGAGCAATATTCCTTGTTATTTCTACATGTTGAACTTGATCTTTTCCAACAGGAACGATTTCAGTATTATATAAAAGAATATCAGCGGCCATTAAAATAGGGTAGTTTAATAATCCAGCATTGATATATTCTTTATGCTTTTGAGATTTATCTTTGAATTGAGTCATTCTTTGCAATTCTCCTAAAGGAGTAATTGTTCCTAATAACCAAGCAAGTTCTGTATGTTGCTTTACTTTTGACTGAACAAAAAGAATACATTTTTCAGGGTCAAGTCCTGAGGCAAGATATGTTGCTGTTAAATCAAATATAATGTTTCGAAGATTTTTCTCCTCATAAGGGGTTGTTATTGCATGCCAATCGGCGATACAAAAAACACAGTCTTCTGTTTTTTGAAGTTCTATCCATTGATTAATGGCTCCTAAATAATTTCCTATATGTATGTTTCCGGTTGGTCTAATACCACTAAATATTTTTTTCATATTATCCTACTTCAATTATTACTGGTAAAACCATTGGTCTTCTTTGTGTCTTTTGGAAAAGAAAGTCTCCAAGGTTATTACGAACATTATCTTTAACATACGTCCAGTTTGCAACCTGACCAGATGTAGTTGTTTTTTCAATAGTTGCAATTACTCTTTTTCTAGCTTGATAAAGCAACTCTTTTGATTCTTTCAAGTAAACGAATCCTCGAGAAATAATATCAGGAGATTCTTGTACTTTTCCTGTCTTTCTGTTTACTACTGCTATTATAACAAATATACCATCTTTTGAAAGCATTTGTCTGTCTCTTATAACAACTTCACCAACGTCACCAATTCCTAAGCCATCAACCATAACATATTCTGCAGGTACGGCTTTTTTAGTAATCAATGCTTTGTCTGGAGTAATGTTTATAACTTGACCATTATCAGCAATAATAACATTTTCTTCTTTTAATCCGCATTCATCTTGTGCCAATTTTGAATTGGCGAAAAGCATTGAATATTGTCCGTGGACAGGCATAAAGAATTTCGGTTTCATTGTTTTAATCATTTCTTTTAGTTCTTCTCTTTGAGCATGTCCTCCAGCATGAATATCCATCATTTTATAATGGAAAACATTTGCTTTCTGTCTTATAAAATCATCCTTTAACATTTGAACAGTTCTTTCATTTCCGGGAATTACAGAAGAAGAGAAAACAATTGTATCTCCCGGTTTAATAGAAATAGAAGGATGTTCTCCAGTAGTAACCTTCATTAATCCTGCATTTTCTTCTCCTTGGGCTCCAGTACAAAGAATAGTTACTTGATTATCTGGTAAATTATTTACATCAGCAACTTTCTTAAGAAGAGTTCCTTTTTGTGATTTTAAATATCCTAATTTCTTTGTGATTTCTACATTACTTTTCATGCTGTGTCCAATAAAACCCATTTTTCTTCCATGTTTTTCAGAGAGGGTAACGGCTTGCTGGATTCTATTAATTAATGATGAAAATGTTGCCATTATGATTCTTCCTTTTGCAGAAGCAAATATCTTATCCATATTTTCAAAGATATCTTTTTCTGATAATGAGTGTCCTAATTCTTCTGCTCCAGTTGAATCACACATTAAAAGTTGAACTCCTTCTTTTCCAATTCTTTCAAGTTTTTTGAAATTAGTAGGTTCTTCGTTAACAGGGAAGTTGTCAAATTTAAAATCAGATGTATGAACAACATTTCCGACTGGAGTTTTTATAACAAGCCCCATATTATCAGGAATACTATGATTTTGTCTAAAGAATTCAACTTCAAATACTCCTAATTTTATTTTTGAACCATCTTTAACTTCATTGATATCTAATTTCTTTTGGTCCTTAAATTCATCCTGTCTTTTTAATATTATTCCTCTTGAAAGGGGAGCAGCATAAATAGGAGGATTTCCTATCCTGTTCCATATATATGGAATTGCTCCAATATGATCATAGTGACCGTGAGTTATTACGACACCAACTACATTTTTATATCTTTTGTTTTCTAATAGATATGAAATATCAGGAATAATGTAATCAATTCCCGGCATATCTTCTTCAGGCATACGAAAACCCATATCAATAATTAAAATTGAGTCTTTGTATTCAAGAAGACACATATTTCTTCCAACCTCTCCTAATCCTCCTAAGGGTATAACCTTAAGAGCATTACTATTTTCTACTTTTATATTTTTTTTGTTATTATATTTTCTATATTTTTTTACTTCCATATTCTTTTTTCTTTTATATACCAATTATTAATTTCTACGAATCTTTTAGATGGATCAACAATTTTATTAACTGCAAATCCTTTTAAATTTTTATTTATTAGATAAGAGTATTGAGAACTATATAATGGAATAGTAGGGGCGCTGTTAATTATTAAAGCCTCTAATTCTTCCAATGTAGTTTTTCTTTCTGTATTTTTATAATCATAAATTAATCTTGCTTTTTCCATTAATTTATCGGCTTCTTCATTTTGATAAATAGATAAGTTAAGTCCCGGGTCTATTTTTTGTGAAGAGTGATAAAAAGGGAATGGTTCTAATATACCTCCTAATTGAACTCCGAAAAGCAAAATATCAAAATCTCTATCTCTTATTACTTTTTTAATATCATTAGCATTATATGTTTTGATCTCAATTTGAATGCCATGTTTTTCCCATTGTTTTTTTATTGTTTCTGCGTCTTTAACTAATTTAGGGTCGTTTGTTGTTTTCAATACAAAGGACATTTTTACTTCTTCTTGAGGAACAACGAAACAAACTTCATTCAGTTTTTTAATTGTTGATAATTTAACAACTCCATTTCCAGCAGTAAGATTATTAGGGACTAAAATATCTTCTTTATACTTTTCTTGAAAGAGGATAACTGCATTTTTTGTTTCTTGTCCAAAATAACCTGATATAGTCCCTGAAGGATATATGTCAGGGTATTCTGATAAACATTCTTGCAACTTTCTTACTTCTGCATTGTTGCTCCCTAATTGCAGTGTTTTGCTGAATGAAAAGCCACTTGATTTTGCGATTGTCTTTGTTCTTAAATTATCTTTTAATTCATATCCATTTTTTTCTAAAAGACTTATTCCTTTTTCTTCGTCAAATAATAATTTGTTTGAAGCTTCTTCTAATCCATAATAATTAGAAATGAAAGGGGAGTTTAATGGTTCGCCCAACTCTTCTTTATTTGTAATAAAAGTTAATGCTTGTCTTATTTCTTTATTTCCTAAAATAGAATTTTGATTATTAAGGAAAAGAGTATAATAACTTGTTGTTTCTATATTATATCCTTCTTCACTATAATTATTTATTAAAGCAGAATTAATTCTTCCTTTTTGAAAGCTGTTTATTATTTCTCCCTCAGTGTTAAAAAAGACTAACTCTATATTCTTAATATATGGAATACTGCCATAATATTCAGAATTTCTTTGAAGAACAATAGACCTTATGCTTTTATCTTTGTTTTGGATAACCTTTTTAATTTTGTATGGTCCACTACCGATAGGATTAAATATGTTTGCTTGGGTATTTGCTGTCATTGCTTGAAATGTAGAATTTTCCCAGATATGCTTTGGCATAATTTTTAAATTAGCTAAACATTCTTCAAGTCCGCTGTATGCTTGTTTTAATTTCAAAAGAGCTTCATATTCAGACATTTTTACAATTTCTACTCCAATCCAATTTGTTCTAAGAGGACTTGAATATTCAGAATCTTGAACTAAATTTATTGTAAAAATAACATCTTCAATTGTTAAGTTAGTTCCATCGTGCCATTTAACACCTTCCTTTATGGAAAAAACAATATTCCTGCCGTTGTTTTCAACATTGTACTTATCAATTAAATCGGGAATTATATTTCCATCAGAATCATATTTCATTAATCCAGAAAATAATAATTCTACTAAATCTCTATCTATATCTGAAATGGAAGAATATAGAGGATTAATTAATTGTGGCTGACCGATAACACCTTCCTTTATGTATCCATAACTTGCTGGAACAATCGTGGTATTTTTAATGTAAAAAGAATGAAGGCAAAATGATAGGGAAGATAAAAAGATTAAAAAAACTAATCCAAAGATTATCTTCTCTTTTTTCTCTAAAACCTTAAAGAATTGTAGCCACTGTTTT
>JAQUUL010000005.1 GCA_028693895.1 Minisyncoccota bacterium | reverse complement strand
GCTGAGAGAAAACGGGAAGAACGGGAAAGGTACCAGGATCTTGAAGCAGAATTTACAAAAATATCCAATGAACTCACCAATGCAAAAGGAAAAATTGCGGCTCTGGAAAGTGTAAGAGAAGAGCAGAATTCTGCCGAAGCAGCACGAAGAAAAGAGGAAGCCGAGAAATATCTGGAGATGAAAGAGAAACTGGAGGCAACCACGCAGGAACTAATCGCTGCTAAAGAGGAGATCTCCGCATTTGAAAGTGACTGCCTTTGTTTTTGGAGCCCTACCAATAACCCCTAATCAATATACATATCTTTCTGGTTTATTTGCTTTAGTCGGTTTATGGTTTATTATAAATGGAAGTATTGTAATTGCTATTATTCTTTTCTTGTTCGCTGGATTTTTAGACTTAGTGGATGGTGCAGTGGCAAGGGCAAAGGGTCTTTCTTCAAAGACAGGAGCATATCTAGATACTATCTTTGATAGGTATGTAGAAGGTATTATATTTTTTGGAATATTATTTTTTCCTTTGCCAGAGATATTAATTCCTGGTTATGCTTGGATATTTTTAGCAATTTTTGGATCAGTTGTAACAACTTATGCTAAAGCAGCGGCAAAAGAAAAGGAGCTAGTTAATCAAGAATTAAAAGGAGGAATATTATCAAGAGGAGAGAGGTTGATTCTAATTTTTATCGCTTTGGTTCTAGGAATTATTTATCCAGATTTTATTTACACGACATATGTTATTATTATAATTGCAGTTTTATCTAATATTACTGCAATTCAAAGAGTTTATTCAGCAATTAAAATAAACAAATAAAAGAAAAAGCGACCCTAAAGGGTTGTTTTTTGTTGTTTTAGGAATAGTTTTTTTACATGAACTCCCCGCGCCAGATGAAAGAATTAAGGTTGTAACGGGGGCATTAATGATTGTAGTCGGAAGTATATTAATAAGTAAATAATAAAAAATATGAACAACATAAAAGGAATAATTTTTGATTTAGACGGAGTATTATTTGATAGTGAATATTATCAATGGCAAGGATGGGTAGAGCCATTAAGAAAGTTTAATATAGAGCTTACAAAAGAAATGTATTTTAAATATGCCGGGAAGAGCGGAAAACAAATTGATCAAGAATTAATTAAAGATTTTAATTTAGGATTAGAAGATGGAAGTCTTTGGAACGAAAAGAAAATTTTAATTGAAAAATGGTTTAATGAAGAAGCAATGCCGATTATGCCTTATGCAAAAGAAGCTGTTGAATATTTTAGCAATAATCCTAATTTTAAAATCGCATTATGTTCTGGCGGAGATAGAGAAGAAGTTATTACAAAATTAGAGAAAAATGATTTCTTAAAGTATTTTCCAGTTATTGTTGCAGGAGATGATGTTGAGAGAAGTAAGCCTTGGCCAGATATCTATTTATTGACTGCAGAAAAACTTGATTTAACTCCTTCAGATTGTCTTGCTTTCGAGGACACACAATATGGACTAGAATCAGCAAAAGAAGCAGGAGTTAATTGTTTTGTTGTTCCTAATGAATATTCAAAGGAACAAGATTTTTCTCGCGCTGATAGGATAATTTCTTCTCTAAAGGAAGCTATTGATTATTTTGCTTAAAAAGGGGGTAAATATATATCTAAAAGGCGCCTTTTTGCCCTGAAAGGTTGTCTTTTTTTGAATAATAGAATTCTTAAAATCTTCCAGTGTTTTTGCATCTGCTTCAGTGTAGGCATATCCAACGCCTTTATAATAATGACTGTCACTTCCAGCGGTCATAGCAATATTATGTTTTTCAGCAAACTTTAGTGCTTTTTCATCAGGCTCTTTAAAAGGTTTTCTTGCATTAAAAACTTCAATAGCATCAATTATATCTAAATAATTTTCTAAATTATCTTTAAATCCTTCTCCATAATGAAAGGGGTGGGGAATAACAACTAATCCATTCTGCTTCTTAATTTCTTCCATAATCCATTTTGGGTCTTTGCCACGTCCATCAATCTTATTTTCCAAAAACAAACCTAAAATATCACCTTTATTGCTTTTAATTTCTTCGCCTAAAACAATTAAGAAATTATGCTTAATGCCTAATTGAATAGCTTCTTCAAATCCATTAATATTATCATGATCAGTAATAGCAATTCCATCTAAGCCTTTTCTCTTAGCTTCGATTATTAATTTTTCTATTTCTGAATTTGAATCATATGAATATTTTGTATGGCAATGTAAATCTATCTTCATAGATTGATTATACATAATAAAGCAATTTTGACAAAATTAAACGATTGAATTAGTATTTATTCGGAGGGATTTCATGAAAGATAATGTTACGAAACGTACTTTGGTTTACCAAAGGATAATTTATGGGGAATTTTTAAAAGATTTAGATCTCTTAGGTCAAATTGGAAAAAACAATATTAAAGGGGAGAAAGATAAATTGAATATTATTTGCAAGAATCAATTCAATGTCGACCTATTGATTGAAAAATTTGGAGAGCCCATAGAAAAGAGAATAGAATAATATTCTCTTCTTTTTTTAATAATAATCTGATATTATCTATATATGAAGAAAAAGATATTTATTGCAATTAATTTGCCAGAAAGAATTAAAAATAAACTAGAAAAATATCAGGAAGAAATATCCTCTTCATTTAATGATTCTTGTCCGATAAAGTGGACGAGGAAAGAAAATCTTCATATTACCTTATTTTTTATTGGTTTTGTGGAATTTGATGAGTTGATGGATATTTTTAGTAGAGTTGAACAGGCGGTTGAGAATGTAGACCCATTTAATGTAGATTTAGAAACTATTTCCTATGCTCCTAAAGCAGATAATCCTAAAATGGTTTGGGCCAACGGAAAAGAATCTTCTGAAATGATTGAGATAAATAATCAATTAGAAAAGGCTCTTGATTTTATTACTGTTAATAAGTTTAAACCGCACATTACTTTGGGTAGAGTTATCCAATGGCAATTTAAAAGAATAGAACTAGATGAAAGGCCTGATATATCTAAAGAATTTGATATCTTTTTTCCAGTTGAATCAATTGAAATTATGGAAAGTGTTAAGGGAGAATATATAACATTAAAATCTATTAATTTATGAAAATACACTTTATAGGAATAGGAGGAATAGGCGTTTCAGCTTTAGCTCAATATCATCTTTTGAGTGGAGATACTGTTTCTGGTTCTGATCCAAGTAATTCGGATCTTATTCAAAAAATGAAAGAAATGGGTGCTATTATATTTAATTCTAATAGCAAAGACAATATAGAAGACTACGATTTAGTAGTTTATAGTCCTGCAGTTAAAGATACTAATCCTGAGCTTACTTGTGCTCGTGAGAAAGGAATAAAAACATTGAGTTATCCTCAAGCCCTAGGAGAGTTATCAAAAAAGCACTTTACAATTGCTATATCTGGAACTCATGGAAAAAGCACTACAACGGCAATGACTTCTTTAATTTTAATTGAAGCAGGACTTGATCCAACTGTTATTATTGGAACCAAATTAAAAGAATTTGGTAATTCTAATTTTAGAATGGGAAACTCTAAGTATTTAGTTATTGAAGCTTGTGAACACGAGGCATCATTTTTGAATTATCATCCAGAAATTGGAGTCATTCTAAATATTGAGGCAGATCATTTAGATTATTATAAGAATATAGAAAATATTAAAGAAGCCTTTAATAAATTTGCTTCTCAATCTAAAATTGTTATTGATAGCGCTCCAATTATTGGAGGATTAAAGGTTGGTGTACCCGGAGAACATAATATAAGGAATGCTTCTTTTGCTATTGCTGTTGCTCGTCAATTAAATATAGAAGATGATATTTCATTCAGAGCAGTTGCTAAATTTAGCGGAACATGGAGAAGGTTTGATGAACATATAATAAATAATATAATTATAATTGATGATTACGCTCATCATCCGACCGAAATATTAACTACTTTAAAAGGTATAAGAGAAAAATATTCTGATAAAAAAATATATTGTTTTTTTCAACCCCATCAATATCAAAGAACATCTTTATTATTAGAAGAATTTATTAAATCTTTTAAGGAAGTAGTAAAAATAGTAGATAGCTTTTTTATAATTGACATATATGATGTTTTAGGAAGGGAAGATAATAGTATCAAGATAAGCTCAGAAGAAATTTCTAAAATGGTTGATGGACTAGAATATGTTAGAAAAGAAGGTGTTGCTGAAAAAATAAAGAATGGGGAAGTTATTGTTTTTATGGGAGCCGGAGATATATATAATTTAAGTTGTGATATTAAGAAAACTATAATATAATATTAGAAAATATGTTTGAAATACCTTTTTCAATTTATTTAATTATGCCAAGTAGTATATTTATATTATTAGTTGGTTTGTTTGTGTGTGTTAAAAACAGGAAGAGGGACAGCTTTCTTTTTTTATTTCTTGCGCTTGCCCAATTCTTATGGGCTATAGTTGCTTTTATAATTTGGCAAGATGTTATTTTTCAAAACATTAAAGGTGGCTATATTTTAGATAAAATATTAACCTTGTCTATATTTTTAATGCCTGTATTCCTTTACCATTTTACTGTTAGTTTTTGTAAAATTAAAACAAGTAAATTACAATTTTTACTAATATATACTATTTCTTTTTGTTTATTTTTTGTTCTTGATAAAGAAATAGTTATTGAAGGACTGTTTTTTTATAAATGGGGAGTTAATGGATTAGTAGGAGGAATTCACTATTTATTCTCTTTCTTTATTTTAGTTTTATTAACGCTTCCTTTTTATAATATTTTTAGAGTTTGGAAAAAAGATAATGGAGCAGGAATAAAACAAGAAATACTTTTTTGGTCTTTAGTATTATTTACAGCATTAGGTATATTTTTTTTAGATTTATTTGCAAATACATATCCTTTGTTTTATTTGACTATTCCAATATATGCTCTTATAATGGCTTATGTTATTGTAAACAAAAGGCAATTATCTTCAATTGCAAATAATGATATTATTATTATTGCAATACTTACTTTTCTTTCGTCTTTCTTGGTTTTTCCTAATCTGTCTTTTTCAATGATAGAAAGAACTGTTATTTTTGCATTAGTTGTATTGCTTTCTTTCTTAGTTTTAAAGTTTACTAACGACTTAACTGAACAAAGAATTATTTTTGATAAAAAAATAATGGCTGGAACGAAAGAATTAGAATTTAAAAATAATGAATTATTAGAAACTAAAAAACACTTAGAAGAAGTTAATTCATCGTTAGAGAATAAGGTAATAGAAAGAACAAAAGAATTACAAGGATTAAATGATACATTAGAAAAAATAGTAAGAGAAAGAACAAGAGAGTTAGAAAAAAAGACAAAAGAACTTGAAGAGAAAATAGAAGAGTTGGAGGATTTTAGTCAGGTTTTTATTGATAGAGAAAATAAAATGATTGAATTAAAAAATAAAATAAGAAAACTTGAGGAACAAAAATAAAATATGGAAAGATTACTTATAAAAGAAATAGCAAATTACGAAAATAAAAATGTCCAAATTAAGGGAAGGATTTTTAATATCAGAAAATTAGGAAATATAGTTTTTTTAGTTGTTAGAGATTATACAGGCGTTGTTCAAGTTGTAGCTAATAAAGAAATAGATGTAAACAGTGGTGATGTTATTTCAATTGAGGGAATAATTAAAAAAGATGAAAGAGCAAAAGGTGGATACGAAATGAAGGCTGAGAAAATAGAAATTATTGCTAAAAATATAGAAACACTACCTTTTGATTTAGAAAAAGATGATATTAATTTAAATCTTAATACTTTACTTGATTACAGAACAATATCTTTAAGGCATCCTAAAATACAAGCTATTTTTAGGCTTTATGATATTTTATTAAAAAGTTATGAAAGAGTAATGAGAGAAGAAGGTTTTGTTGAAATAAAAACTCCAAAGATATTAGGTTCTGCAAGTGAAGGGGGAGCAAATTTCTTCAAAGTAGATTATTTTGAAAAAAAAGCAGTTTTAGCTCAAAGTCCTCAGTTTTATAAGCAAATTATGGTTGGTGTATTTGAGAATGTTTTTGAAATTGGATCTGTTTTTAGAGCCGAACCTCATTACACTACAAGACATGTCAATGAATATATTAGTTTAGATGCAGAAATGGGATATATTGATAATTTTTATGATATTACAAAAAAGCTTAATAAAATAATTAAAGAGGTTATTGCAGAAATTAAAAAAGAAGGAGAAGAATATTTGAAATTATATAATGCTGAAATTAGTGATGTTCCAAATGAAATTCCTTGCGTGAAGTTATCAGAGATTAAAAAAATTATTAAAGAAAAATATGATTATGAGATTCCAGAAGAAACGGACATTGACCCGAAAGGAGAAGAATTAGCAGGAAGATATGCTAAAGAAAATTTTAATTCTGACTTCATATTTTTAACTCATTATCCTTTTGAATATAGACCTTTTTATACTATGCCAGACGGAAAAGAAACAGGTGGTTTTGATTTGTTATATAAGGGATTAGAAATAGCTACAGGCGGGCAAAGAATTAATGATTATAATCAATTAATAGATAATATGAAAAAGAAAGGGGTTCCAATTGATGGAATGGAATTTTATATTAACTCATTTAAACATGCAATTCCACCACATGGAGGTTGGGGAATGGGGTCTGAAAGAATAATTAAACAGTTATTAGGCTTGGATAGTGTTAAAGAGGCAGTTTTATTTCCAAGAGATGTAAAAAGAATTATTCCATGAAGAAAAAATTATTAATACTATTAATAATTATATTATGTTCAGTATTTTTTTTAACTGATTGCAATTCTTTCAATGTTGAATTTCAAAATAAATCTGTAGATTCTGTTGATCTTTTTAGACCTTTAAGCAAGGAGAAAATAAATGAGATTAATCTTGAATCTAATAATTTTATTTCTGTCTTTATTAAAGATGAAAAAGAAGTTATTCTTTCTGAAAAAGAAATTAATGAACAAATTGCTATTGCTTCTTTAACAAAATTAATGACAGCAGTAATTGTTTTAGATAATTATAATCTTGAAGATTTGATTAGTATTAGTGATTTTGCGATTGATACATATGGAACAGCTGGTAGTCTTCAAACGGGGGAATTAATTTCAATTAAGGATCTTTTGTATATCACATTGATAGAATCTAGCAATGATGGTGCAGAAGCTTTAGCGGAGAAAATGGGAAGAAGTACTTTTATTTACAAGATGAATGAAAAAGCAAGGAATTTAGAAATGAAAAATACAAGATTTATTAATCCAACTGGATTAGATGAAGAAAGCTTAACAAACTTTTCTACTGCTAATGATCTGAAAAAGCTCGTGGTATTGATATTAAATGATTATCCTTTAATTTCTAAAATACTTTCATTGCCTGAAGCAGAAATAACAAGTTATAGTGGAATTTATAGAAAAATAAATAATACAAATGTTCTTTTGCGAGAAAGTGAAGTTTATTTATGGGGGAAAACAGGTTATACTCAAAAAGCAAATGGATGCCTTATACTAATATTAAACAATTTTTCATTAAATAATGATGAAGGTTATGTTATTAATATTATTGCAGGAGCTAATGATAGATTTAATGAGGCAAGAAAATTAGAAAAATGGTTAGAAGAATCATTTATTTGGTAAAATTATGGATATATTAATTTTTAGTGCAATAAAAATACTTTTCTTAGCTTTCTTAGCTTCAGTTATTTCTTTTATTGTTTCAAATTATTTAATCAAATATCTTTACAAGATAAAGTTTTGGAAGAAAAAACCGAGAAGTACAACGATTGATGGAAAAGAAGCTTCTGTCTTTTTGTCATTTCACAAAGAAAAAGAAGTTAACACTCCAAGAGGTGGAGGAATACTAATTTGGTTAAGTGTAATAATTTTACTAAGTATACTTTTATTATTAGGAAAGTTTACTGATATATGGTGGATAGATAGACTTAATTTTCTCTCAAGAGAGGAAACGTGGATTCCTATTTTTGCTTTAATTATTGCTTCTATTATTGGATTGATAGACGATATTTTTGTTATTTATGGAAGAGGAAAATATATCGGTGGAGGTTTGCAATTTAAGACAAGATTGATATTAGTTACCTTGATTGGTATTATTGGTGGTTCATGGCTTTATTATAAGCTTGGATGGAGCTCAATTTATGTTCCAGTATTATTCAATTTTCCTTATGGGTTCTATTTAGATTTAGGAGTTTCTTTTATATTGCTATATGTAATTGTTAGTTTAGCTTCTTGGGCAAGTGGAGTAGTTGATGGATTAGACGGTTTAGCTGGAGGAGTATATGGAGCAATTTTTGGAGCATTAGGATTTATAGCTTTTAGTCAAGGATTAGTTGATTTAGCATCGTTTTGTTTAGTTATCTGTGGAACATTATTTAGCTTCCTTTGGTGGAATATTCCACCCGCTAAGTTTTATATGGGGGAAACTGGCATTTTAGGGCTTTCAATGGCAATGACAGCCGTGGCATTCATTACTAATTCAGTAGTGGTTCTTCCAATAATTGCTGGTGTTTTAGTTATAGAAACAGGTTCAGTAATAATACAACTTTTATCTAAGAAGTTTAGGGGTAAAAAAATATGGCTTTCTACGCCAATTCATCATCATTTAGAAGCTAAAGGATGGAAATCTTATCAAATTACAATGAGATTTTGGATTGTTAGTGTTTTATTAGCAATATTAGGAGTTTCAATTCAACTATTAAGATGAAAACATTTTATTATAAAAAATATTCATATTTTGAAAAAGGAAAGAATCTTTATATCTCTTTTCTTTTTTCAGTTGGAGATATTGAATTTAATCCTAAAGTAGTTATTAAAAATGTTTCCATAAAACGCAAAAAGAAAGAAGTTTTAGATAATCTAATTTTTAATTTAGGGATGATTGAAATGTTTTCTTATTGGAAAGCAAATTGTTCTTCTAAAATAATAGTTGAAGCAGGAGAATTAAGCAAAAAACAAATTTCTTGGTGGAAAAAATTATTAATTAATGGAATGGGTCAATATTTTTATGAAAACAAAATAGATTTTACCGTTCCTAATTTCATAGAAATAATTTCTAAAGAAAAAAGTTCTTTTAAGAAAGGAAAAGTTTCGGGTAAAAAAATATTAATTCCTGTTGGTGGAGGAAAGGATTCTATTGTTACAATAGGTATGCTTAAGAAAATGAAACCATCACTTTTTTCATTAAATCCAGACAAGGTTACTAAAAAGATATTTAAAATATCTGGTTCTAATGAAATAATTTTTGCCGAGAGAAAAATAGAAAGAAATCTATTGGAAATGAATAGAAAGGGATGCTTAAATGGACACACACCTTTTGTTGCTTATTTATCCTTTTTAACAGTTTTAATTTCTTATTTATTTAATAAAAAATATATAATTTTTTCTAATGAAGATAGTGCAAATGAAGAAAATGTAATTTGGCATGGAAAAAAAATCAATCATCAGTATTCAAAAACATATGAATTTGAAAAAGATTTTAGAAGTTATTGTTCTAATTACTTAATTGATAACTTAGAGTATTTTAGTTCATTAAGACTTTTATACGAATTACAAATAGCAATGATATTTTCTCATATGAAAGAATATTTTCCAATTTTTTTAAGTTGTAATGAAGCAAACAAAACAAATTCAGGGTTAAAAAAGAAAACTGGAAGATGGTGTAATAATTGTTCTAAATGTCTTTTTGCCTACTTAATTTTATATCCTTTCTTAAAAGAGAAAGATCTTTATTTAATTTTTAAAGAAGATTTATTTGAAAAGAAAAATCTTCTTCCTATTCTTAAAGAATTAACTGGAGAAAAAGAGGTTAAACCTTTTGAGTGTGTTGGAACAAGAAAAGAAGTTTTAGTTGCACTATATCTTGGATACAAAAATAAAAAAGAAAGACCATTTATGATTAAATATTTTGAAAAAAATATATTACCTAAAAGAAATGACTGGGAGAAAATACTCTCAGAAGTAACTGATCATTGGAATACTAAAAACTTTATACCAAAATATTTTAAAGTTTAATCTTATCGAGAAAGTTCTTCTTTAAGGTTATCTATTATTTTAGTTTCTTGAGGGTCAACTTTATTTTCTAAAGCTAAATAGTAAGAAGCCCAAAGAGAAAGAATTATTAAATATATTGCATTTCCTTTAATTGAGATTGTTTGATAATTTTTTTTGAATATCTTTATTCTTTTTTTTACTCTTAGATGATCATTATCATCTTCAATTAAGATAAAAGAAAAATTATTATTACCAAGACCAACCATTTCATTATGATTTAATTCAGGAAAATAATTAGTAAAAGCTGGATTCTTAGAGTTTTCATTGAAATTTATTTTCCAAATATATGAAATAGCTCTATTTCTTGATGAAGAATATATTAAAGGGATAGTTCCTTTAATCTTTTTAGCAATATCAAAACCTCTTTTTTGTAATTGAGTTTTACTAACCTTAAAATCTAAATTTTTGTTTAAAATTTTTAGAAAAGCTTTAATACTATATCCTAATGCCATTCTCGGAGGAATAGTATTATCTGGAAGTTGGATATAGGGTAAATTATTTTTAATAGCTATCTCTATTAATTTTCCGCCTGATGAAACAATAATTAAAGGAATTTTCTTTTTTAGTGCGCTATTAAGAGCATCTATTGTTTCTTCGGTATTTCCAGAAAAAGAGCTAACAATTAAAAGAGAATCTTTGTTAATTTTATTTGGTAATCCATAATCAGAATGTACTTTAATGTCAATTTCTTTAAAAATATCGTTAATTAAATCTGCTGCTAAATGAGACCCTCCCATACCAACGGCAAAAATATCTTTTGAGTTCTTAAAATTATTGATATTTTTAATTACTGGCTGATAATCAAATTGATTATGAAAGCTTTGAATTATTTCTTGAGTTTCCATAAAAAGAGTATACCATATTTTAAGACTTTATGGTAGATTATAATTATGAAAATTAAAGAACTAAAGAATAAGAATATTTTAATTTTAGGAATTGGAAGGGAGGGATTAGATACTCTTTATTTTCTAAAGAAAGTTTTTCCTAAAAAGATATTTACTATTGCTGACAAAAAACAATTTAATAATTTAGATTCTAAAACAAAAAGAGCCATAAAAGGAATGAATCTTTTACTTGGCGATAATTACCTAAAAAGAGTTAATGATTTTGATGTAGTTATTAAATCTCCGGGAATTCCTTTTTCTAAATATAGGAATAAAACAACTAGTCAAACAGAATTATTTTTTGATAATTGTCCCGGAAAGATAATTGGTATAACAGGAACAAAAGGGAAAAGCACAGTTTCTACTCTTATTCACTCAATAATTAAAAAATCATATTTAGTTGGAAATATTGAAACACCGTCTTTATCTTTCCTTTTGAAGGCGAAAAAAGATGATATTTTTATTTACGAACTTTCTTCTCATCAGTTAAAAAATTTGAAAAAGAGTCCTCATATAGCAGTTTTTCTTAATATTTATCCAGAGCATCTCGATTATTATAAAGATTTTGATGAATATTTTTCTGCGAAAAAAAATATATTTAAATATCAAACAAAAGATGATTATCTTGTATATAATTCAAAAATAAAGCCTAAAACAAAAGCACATAAAATTGAAATAAATGTTAAGAATTTTGCTAATTTTCTTAAAAACAATCAACAATTTTTAGAAATAACACATATTGATAATTTAATAGCTGTCTTAAGTG
Source organism: Minisyncoccota bacterium (assembly GCA_028693895.1). GTDB lineage: Bacteria > Patescibacteriota > Minisyncoccia > Minisyncoccales > Minisyncoccaceae > UBA2558. Next base: position 6,451 of record JAQUUL010000005.1, on the reverse strand, counting down.
TTGCTAATATTCTTAATATATCTGAAGATAAAATTATTAAAGCTTTTTCTAATTACAAAAGACTTCCTCATAGATTAGAATTTGTTGGTGAGTTTAAGGGAATTAGATTTTATGATGATTCTATTGCAACAATACCAGAAGCAGTTATTTTTGCCCTTGATTCACTTGGGGTTGATGTTGAAACATTAATTGCAGGAGGTTATGATAGGGGAATAAATTATAGTAAATTAACTAAAAGAATAAGTAAAAGTAATATTAAAAGTCTTATTCTTTTTCCCGATTCAGGAGAAAAGATAATAAAAAAACTTGATAAAGGAATTAAGGTTGTAATGGTTGAAAAAATGGAAGATGCTGTTGAAAAAGCATACAAATTAACTTCAAAAGGGAAAATATGTTTACTTTCTCCTTCATCGCCAAGTTTTGGTATTTTTAGAGATTACAAAGAAAGGGGAGATTTATTTAAAAAGTATATAAATGAAAAAGCCTAAAGTAGATATATTTCTTTTAATTCTAATTATTATCCTATTAGGGGTAGGTTTTTTAGCATTAGCAACAGCTTCAATACCTCTTTCATTAAGTTTAACGGGTGGAGCAACTTATTATTTATTCCATCAAATTTTATTTGGATTGTTGCCGGGTTTAATTTTAGGATTTATTGCCTTCAATGTTCCCTTAATTAAAGTTAAAAAACTTAGTATTTTTGTTTTTGTATTCTCTATAATTACAATGCTTTTAGTTTTTGTGCCTGGACTCTCTAAGACTGAATTTGGGGCAACAAGATGGTTAGATTTAGGATTTACTAGTGTTCAGCCTTCTGAATTTCTGAAACTTGCCGTAATTTTCTATTTAGCAACAATTTTAGATGATGAAAAAAATAGAAAGAAGTTCTTTGCTTTTATAACTATTTTAGCTTTGGTTTGTTCAATATTAATATTTCAAAAAGATACAGGAACAATGTTTGTTATCTTTTCAATAATGATATCAATGTTTTTCTGTTCTAAAACACCAATAAAACAAACTTTAGTTACTATATGTGGAGCTATTGTAGGATTTGTAACCCTAATTGTTTTTTCTCCATATAGAATGGAAAGAATATTTTCTTTTCTTAATCCAGAAAAAGACATTTTAGGTTCAACCTATCATATTAATCAGGCATTAATTACTATTGGCTCGGGAGGACTTTTTGGCTCTGGATTAGGTTTGGGCATGCAAAAGTTAGGATTTATTCCTCAATCAATATCAGATTCAATATTTGCAATTCTTGCAGAAGAAATAGGCTTTTTGGGTTTATCTCTTTTAATTGCTTTATTTGTATTATTCTTTTTTAGGATTGTTCATATTGCAAAACAACAAAATAATACTTACCTTAAATTAATGGCATTAGGAATTGGTTGTTGGATTATTGTTCAAACCTTTGTGAATATCGGCTCTATGACAGGATTAATGCCTTTAACCGGTATTCCTTTGCCGTTTATAAGCTATGGAGGAACTCATTTAATCGCAGAATTAATTGCTTGTGGATTTTTATTAAATATATCAAGAAAATAACTTGTTAAAAAGATTAAAAAAAGATATATTATATATATGAAAAAGATATTATTTACAGGGGGTGGTTCAGGTGGTCATATTTTTCCAATTATTGCAATTGCAGAAGAAATAAAGAAAAAAGACCCCGATGCTGTTTTTTCCTATATTGGTCCAAAAGACTTTACTGCTAAAGTTTTTTTGCCGAAAGCTGATATTAAAACAAACTTTATTTTAACAGGAAAAATAAGAAGGTATTTTTCTTTTAAGAATATAGTGGACTTATTTTTTAATATCCCTATTGGTTTTATTCAATCTTTTCTTATAATGTTTTTTACTTGTCCCGATATAATTTTTAGTAAGGGTGGTTTTGGCTCAATTCCTGTTATTATTAGTGGCTTCATATTAAGAATACCAATTTTTATTCATGAATCAGATGTTGCTCCAGGTTTAGCTAATAGAATAGGAGCAAAATTTACTAAGAAGATATTTTCTTCATTTAGTTTAGAAGAATTAGAATTTAAAAACAAAGATAAAGTAATTGTAACTGGAGGGCCAGTCAGAAATTGCATATTTAATGGAAATAAAGAAGAGGCAACAAAAGAGTTTAATATTCAAGGAGGAAAACCCGTCGTTTTAGTTTTAGGAGGCTCGCAAGGAAGCGAAAGAATAAATGAAGTTATATTTGATTCTTTATCAGAAATGCTTAATGATTTTGAAGTAATTCATCAAACAGGGATTAAAGATATTAATAGAGCAAAAAAAGAATCAATAGCAATGATTAACAAAGATCTATTGAAATATTATCATCCTATTTTTTTCTTAGATGAAAGGGAATTAGGTAATGCTTATAGTATTTCTGAGTGCGTTGTAGGGAGAGCGGGAGGTGGAATGATTTCAGAGGTTTCTTTAAATAAAAAACCATCAATTTTAGTCCCATTGCCAGAGTCAGCACAGAATCATCAAGTTAAAAATGCTTATGCTTATGCAAAAAATGGAGCATGTTTAGTATTGGAAGAACCGAACTTTACAAAAAACTTCTTTCTAGAAAAAATTAAAAATATAGATAAAGATAAAATGATTAAATCAGCTGAGGAATTTTCTCAACCAGATGCTGCTGAAAAAATATCAACAACTATTTTAGAATATTTAATATGAAAAAAATAATAACAAGATTTGCACCTTCGCCAACTGGACCATTACATATAGGAACAATTAGAACAGCATTGTTTCCATATCTTTTCTCCGTTAAAAATAAGGGAACTTTTATACTAAGAATAGAAGATACCGACAAAGAAAGGTCAAAAAAAGAATGGGAAGATGAATTAATAAAAGGGTTGGGTTGGTTAGGAATAAAATGGGATGAGGGTCCCTTTAGGCAAAGTGAAAGAGGGGATTTATATGAAGAAAAAATTAAGAAACTAATAGAGGATGGTCACGCTTATTATTGTTTTTGCACTAAAGAAGAAGTTGAGGCACAAAAACAATATCTAATGTCTATTGGAGAATCACCAGTATATAATGGACACTGTAGAGATTTGCCTAAAGAAACTGTTGATAAATATCTAAAAGAAGGAAAACCTTATGTTATTAGATTTAAAACGCCTGTAAATAAAATAATTTCTTTTAATGATATTATTAGAGGAAAAATTGAAACAAATACTAATACAATGGGAGATTTTGTTATTGCAAAAGACTTTAGAAATTGCTTATTTAATTTTACCTGTGCAGTAGATGATATGGAAATGAAAGTTACTCATGTTATACGAGGAGAAGACCACATTCCAAATACACCTAAACAGATATTGATTATTAATGCACTAGGAGAAAAGGAACCAGAATATGCACATTTATCACTAATACTTGGAACAGATAAAAAGAAGCTTTCTAAAAGAACTGGAAAAACTTCATTATCTGATTATATTAGAGACGGATATCTTCCTGAAGCAATTCTTAACTTTATTGCATTTTTAGGTTGGAACCCAGGAACAGAAAAAGAAATATATACTATGGAAGAATTAATCAATGATTTCTCTTTGGAGAAGATTCAGAAATCTCCTGCAATTTTTAATATAGATAAATTAGATTGGCTAAATGGTCTATATATCCGTAAAATGCAAATAGAGGAACTTACAAAAGCTTGCATTCCATATATTACAGGTATAAAAGACGAGCCATTAGAATACTTAGTAAAAATAGTTTCCTTGTATCAGGAAAGACTTAAAAAACTTTCGGAAATAAATGAACTTACTGATTACTTTTTTAAGGATAAATTAACTTATGAAAAAGAATTATTATTATGGAAAGAAATGAGCTTTGAAGATGTTAAAAAATCCTTAGAAAAAATATATGATGTGATATTGAATGATAAGGATATTTTAGAAGAAGCAAATAAAGAAACAAATAGAGGAAATATTTTATGGCCGTTAAGAGCTGCTTTAACAGGAAAAAAGAATTCAGCTGGGCCAATTGATATTGTAAATGTTTTAGGAAAAGAAAAATCCTTAAAAAGGATAAAAGAAGCGATTGAATTGATAAAATAATAATATTAGTATAATATACTTATATGGTATCAAGTGAAGAAATTAAAAATATTGCTAAGCTATCTAATATAGAAATTAAAGATGACGAGATTGAAGAAATGAGAGAAAAGTTTTCATCAATTTTAGAATATATTAAGAAGCTCCAAGAGCTTGATGTTTCAAATATTGAAGAAACAGCAAGTGTTATAAAATTAGAAAGCATAATGAGAGAAGATGTGCCTCAATCAGGAATGAAAAATTATTTCTTAAGAGAGAAAAATGGTTATCTTGAAGTTAATAAAATACTTTATAATGAAGATTAAAGATTTCACAATTAAAGAAGCACATGAGGGATTAAAAAATGGAGAATTTACTTCTGTTGAATTAACACAGGCTTATTTAGAAGAAATAGAAAAAAAAGATAAAGAAATTAAAGCTTTTATTACCGTTAATAAAGATTTAGCTCTTGAACAAGCAAAGAGAGCTGATGAGATGATTAAGAATGGTAAAATGACCCTATTAACAGGTATTCCCTGTGCCTTAAAAGATAATGTTTTATTAAAAGGAATAAAATGCACTGCAGGTTCTAAATTTTTAGAAAATTATATTGCTACATATAATGCAAGTGTAGTTAAAAAATTAGAAGAGCAAGGAGCTGTATTTTTAGGCAAGACAAATTTAGACGAATTCGCAATGGGTTCTTCTTGTGAAAAATCTGCATTTTTTCCAACTAAAAATCCGAATGACTTAGAAAGAGTTCCGGGAGGTTCTTCTGGTGGTTCTGCTGCTAGCGTTTCTGCAAATATGTGTGTATATGCAATTGGAACTGATACAGGAGGGTCAATTAGACAGCCAGCTTCTTTTTGTGGTGTTGTTGGATTAAAGCCAACCTATGGATCAGTTTCTAGAAATGGAATTATTGCTTTTGCATCATCTTTAGATCAAGTAGGTCCGTTAACTAAAAATACAGAAGATGCACAAATTGTTTTTGAAGCAATAAAAGGTGTTGATAAAATGGATTCAACTACAATTGATTATACTGAAGAAGATATAGATTTGAAAAATATCAAAATTGGAGTTCCTAAAGAATATTTTACTACGGGGTTAGATAAAGAAATTGAAGATTCAGTTAAGAGTGCAATTGAAAAATACAAAAAATTAGGAGCAGAAATTGTTAATATTAGTTTACCTCACTCAGAATATGCTTTAGCTTGTTACTATATTATAGCTCCCGCTGAAGCAAGTTCAAATTTAGCTCGTTTCGATGGATTAAGATATGGAGAAAATACTGACGGCTCTATTAAAAATAGGACTGAATTTTTTGGAAAAGAAGTAAAGAAAAGGATAATGCTTGGAACATATACTTTATCATCAGGGTATTATGATGCTTATTACAAAAAAGCTTTGAAAGTAAGAACTTTAATTAAAAATGATTTTGAAGAAGCATTTAAAAAAGTTGATGTTGTTTTAGGTCCAACTTCTCCTTGTTTGCCTTTTAAGATAGGTGAAAAAATGGACGACCCAATGGCAATGTATTTAGCTGATATTTATACTGTTTCCGTTAATTTAGCAGGTTTGCCAGCAGTTTCTTTACCTATAGCTAATAATATTGGATTGCACCTAATAGGTTCTTCCTTTAAAGAGAAAAAACTTCTTAAAATAGCATCTTTAATTGAAAATAAAATATGACAGTATACGACATTTTATCTTTTTTAGAATCAGAGAGTTTATCAAGTTTTCTTTTTCCATGGAAAGTATTATTTATTATCTTAACTATTGTTTTCTTAATTGCTATTTTTTATTACCATAATAAACATGGATATCTTCCCGGTCAAGAAAAAAGAAAAATTAGTGACTTTTTAAGTTTTCAAAAATTTGATTCAGATAAAATATTTCAATTAAGAAGTAAAAAGATAGCAAGTTTCTTAAATAAAAAAGATTATAAAAAAGCGATATTAATGATGGAGGAGTTGCTTGTAGATATACTCAAGAGCAGAAAAGTAAGTGGGGATAATCTTTTAGAATTAATTGATAATTCTCCTATTTCAGATATTTCAGAATTAAAGAATATATATACTATTGCTGAAGAAATAAAAGATGGACAAGGGTATATATTAAATCTTGAAGAATTAGAAAAACTTTTTGCTTCTTGTGAAGAGGCATTAAAAAGATTTAAAATCATCTCTTGATTTTATTTCATTTTTTGCTATGATGCATATAGCGGTTTAGAGGAGTAGTACCTCGCCAGTCTCATAAGCTGGAGACCCTAGTGCAATTCTAGGAACCGCAACATTTTTTCATAATGTGGCGCCAGAGTAGCTCAGTGGTAGAGCGCTCGTTTCATAAGCGAGTTGTCATGGGTTCGATTCCCATCTTTGGCACATTATGGATCCGTAGCGAAATTG